>LGHA01000015.1 GCA_001508595.1 Anaerolineaceae bacterium 46_22
GTAAACGTCCAGCCGCTTTCCGGTGCACCAGCAAATAACGCCGTTTACACCGCATTCCTCACACCTGGTGATACCATCCTTGGTATGAGCCTGCTCCACGGTGGGCACCTCACCCATGGCTCCTCGGTCAATCGTTCGGGGATGCTTTACGATGCACAGCACTATACAGTGGACCTAAAAACTGAACGATTGGACTATGATGCCATTCTTGAAAAAGCTATGGCAACCAAACCAAAGATCATTGTTGCGGGCTACTCCAGCTATCCATGGGTACCGGATTGGCAGAAATTCAGAGAAATTGCTGACAGTGTTGGTGCACTGCTGCTGACAGATGTCTCACACATCGCCGGGCTGATTGCGGCAGGGCAAATTCCCTCCCCAATTGGGATTGCTCATATCGTCACTTTTACGACCCACAAGACTTTAATCGGGGCGCGCGGCGCCTGCATCATTACAGACAATGCCGCTTATGCCAAGAAAATTGACAAGGCTGTATTCCCAGGTGAACAAGGCGGGCCGCATATCAACACCATGGCTGCCCTGGCTTTGACCTTCAAAATGGCGCAATCAGAAAGTTTCAAAGAGCTTCAGGGACAAATCCTCAAGAATGCCGTCGCTTTTGCGGATCAACTACAAAAGCGCGGCTTGCGAGTGCCATATGATGGAACAGATACTCACATCGCCCTTCTGGATTGTAAATCCGTCAAGGCTAAAGACGGCGCTTATTTATCAGGGGATATGGGTGCACGCATTCTTGATATTGCCGGGATCGTTGCAAACAGCAACACCATTCCCGGTGATCACTCCGCTTTTTCTTCCACCGGCGTTCGCTTCGGCACCACCTGGCTGACACAACGCGGTTTAAAAGAGGGGGAATGTCGTCAAATTGCGGATATTATTGCCGACCTGTTCGAAGCGACAACACCCTATAATATGCCCGGTCGGCGATCACCCTTACGTCGTGCAAAGGTCGATTTCAGCGCACTGGAAGATGCAAAGCTTCGTGTAAAAGAATTAGCAAAGCAAGCAGAAATCTTAATCCCTGTCGAGACCAAACACGGTTATCCACATTATTACGATATTGAAGACAATAAAGATGAACCATGGGCAAGCTTCAAGCTTTCCGGGGACCAGATCAGACTTTTCCTCACCTATACCCTTACAAGTGATATTGAAGCTCTATCAGAAGGTGAAAGCCAAGCCACCCTGATTCATACAACAAAGGGAGATGTCAGAGGCTTTATCACCTGCCAGGATCCCTTTACATTCATATTGACAGCCCCTGGGGAAAAAGCGGGGTTGGCAAGTGCTTGGCTGCGAGACCTTTCAGATGCATACATAAAATTTGATGAGGACTTGTTAATGCGGGTTCCAGGCCCCATGCAGATTGAAGATACGCAAACCCTTGAGCCGGAAATCCTCGAGGGTGATCCAATTAGCCAGCAGAAACCTTATTATATAGGAATAGATGAAGACCAAAACCAGGGCAAGCCGTTACCTAAATTTGAGTGGGAACAAGAAACTGGTCCTGAATTACTCAAAACACCGCTGAACCAAACCCATAAAGATATAGGCGCAAAGATGGTGCCCTTTGCAGGTTGGGATATGCCTGTTTGGTATTCCTCAGTGCTTGAGGAACATCAAGCCGTGCGCCAGGCTGCAGGTTTATTTGATGTCACACACATGGGTGTTTACCAGGCTGAAGGTCCAGACGCTGGGCCCTTCCTGGACAGTGTCTGCGGGAATGATATCAGCAGCCTGGAAAAAGGCGAATCCTGTTACACTCATTTCCTCGATCAGGATGCAAATGTTATTGATGATCTTCTCGTTTATCGTCGTGATAAACAGAAATTTCTGGTTGTTGTCAATGCATCCAATGACGAAAAAGATTGGGGCTGGTTGAATAAGGTTCGAAATGGCGAAGTCCGCGTCGATAACCAAAGGCCATGGACGTTTGCTTTTGGCCAAAATGTGATCCTGCGAAACCTCCGAGATCGCGCAGCTGGTGATGATATGCGCGTCGATATCGCAATCCAGGGACCTCGTTCACGAGATATTCTCCTCAAATTAGAAAGCTCATTAACAGATCAAGAAGCGATCAAGGCGCTCGCATGGGCACAATTATGTGAAGTAAGCCTGAATGGCATTGACCTCGTTATCTCACGCACCGGTTATACGGGTGAACGGTTGGGATTTGAGCTTTTTGTCCATCCCGACAAAGCCGTTGCGTTGTGGCATGCACTTCTTGATAAGGGTGAACCTTTAGGATTGAAGCCCTGTGGTTTGGGTGCAAGGGATTCACTTCGAACAGAGGCCGGCTTACCGCTGTATGGGCATGAGATGGGCGGGATGCTAAACTTAGGTGTCGGACAAGCTGGTTTTGGCAGTTTTGTAAAAACATATAAGCCCTGGTTTATCGGCCGCCAAGCCTTTTTAGACCAGGAAGAAAAACGAGATGGCGAAGTCATTCGCTTCACATTCGATGAAAAACGAACACGCATGGCGCATCTTGGCGATCCCATTGTTGATGAACGCGGCAAAGTCGTCGGGACGGTCACAAGCTGTGCAATTAACTCCGAAGGCTCGCTCACCGGCCAGGCTTACGTCGGAGAAAAATACACGAAGGAGGATACAGCTCTTTATATTTTTCAAGGCGCACCTGAAAAAGCCGGTAAAGCACCGGCTGAACTCACCAAAGGCGACCGGGTTACCTTACCAGCCCGGGCGACTGTCACTACAAGATTTCCTAAATAAGGAGAGAAATTTTTATGCATACACTATGGGACGAACGATTTGCACTAAGGACAGATAATATTAAAAGCTCAGCCATCCGCGAGCTTCTAAAAATAACCTCACTACCTGATGTGATCTCGTTTGCGGGCGGACTTCCGGCTCCGGATGTCTTCCCAATTGAAAGATTCAAAGAAGCTTCCGACATTGTATTAACCGAAATGGGAGAGAAGGCTTTACAATACGGAACAACAGAAGGTTACCAACCGCTGCGTGAAATGATTGCCCGTAATGCTGGAAAATACGGCTTTAAAATCTCGGCAGACAATGTCCTGATCACAACAGGCTCTCAGCAAGCCCTTGACCTGATGGGAAGAATTTTCATCAATCGTGGCGACCGTGTTCTGGTTGAATCCCCAACATATCTTGGCGCTATCCAGGCGTGGAACGCTTACGGCGTCAAGTATGTCACCATCCCTTTTGATGAAGATGGCATGCAAACACAAGAGCTTGAAGCAAGGCTGCGCCTGGGCATCAAGTTTATTTATGTCTTACCTAATTTTCAGAACCCAACAGGTGTTACCCTTTCTCGCGAACGCAGAAAACAGCTGGTTGAAGTGGCAAACGCCTATGGCGTCCCAATATTCGAAGATGATCCTTATGGTCAACTGCGCTATGAAGGCGAACACCTCCCCCCCGTTGTTGTTTTGGATGATGAAATTCGCGCAAAGGAATTCCCGATTTACAGCGGTAATGTTATTTACACAAGTACTTTTTCGAAAATCCTGGCACCTGGTTTACGCCTGGCATGGGTGGTTGCCCCAGTTGAAGTAATAAAGAAGCTCGTCCAGGCTAAACAGGGATGCGATCTGAATACTTCGACATTCAACCAGTATCTTGCCTATCAGGTTGCCAATGACCCATGGATGAAATCACACATTTGTGTCATTAGAAAGACCTATAAAGAACGTCGCGATGTAATGTTAAAAGCGCTGGAAGAATATATGCCTGAAGGCGTCCAATGGACAAAACCAAAAGGCGGGTTATTCTTGTGGGTTACGCTGCCAGAATGCATCGACACACAAGCGATCTTTCCGGCTGCTGTAGAACAAAAAGTGGCCTTCGTGCCCGGCGGGTCCTTCCATCCCAAGGGCGGCGGTCATAACACCATGCGCCTCAATTTTTCAAATTCAAAACCCGACATGATTGTTGAGGGCATCAAGCGGTTAGCCAAAGTTGTCAAGGACAACCTGAAATAGACTCTGAAAATTTCGATATCAAAAAAGCGCGCTTCAACTTATAGCACGCTTTTTTAATTCACATTTTTAATTTACTTTTTGAACAAAAATCAAAACACAAAACGGATTGAAAATCAATAATCATTGCGCTGATTGTTTTGCCAGATTTTGAAATCTTGAAGGATAGAATCACCAATAAATTCTCTCAATATTGAATTATCGGGGATAAACCTCTGGTCAGTCGGTAAAAACCACTGCAGGAACTTGAACAAGCGTTTTGCTTCAATATATTCCCGGGTGCCATAGGGCACCTGCCTTAACAATGGTTCCACAAGGGGTTTCAGCGCGGTAAGCTCATATGCTAGAGCAGAATTAAACATCACATCTGCATTTTCCTGGTAGGGAAAAATGTGGCGTTTTTCACCGCGACGAACCATCTCCCAATTGCTGATGGTTTGCTGAGCGCTGTAACCCCTATCACGAGCATCACGCAAGATTCTCCTCAGTTCCCTGGTATCCGTTGTCGATATCCGGTTGTGACGATCGAGGTTCAACTGTGTCAGGCAAGAGACATAAATCCGGAAAGTATGTTCAGGTGGAAATCCCTCAAGCAGTCTGGGATTCAACCCGTGAATACCTTCCAATATAATCACCTGCCCTGGCGTAAGGCTTACAGTTTCACCTGGTTTATTCAAACCCTCATGAAAATCATACCTTCTCAGCTGCACTTCTTTGCCTGCAGTTAATTCCTGAATATGTTGGTTGAGCAATGCGCGATTGAGTGCATCAATGTGTTCAAAATCAAGGTTTCCATCTTCATCACGCGGCGTATCTTGCCGGTTCACAAAGTAATTATCCATTTCAAGGGCAAAGGGTGAGATACCTTCTGTTAAGAGTTGAATGGTTAAGCGTTTTGCAAACGTCGTTTTACCAGAAGAACTTGGTCCCGCAATCAGAATGACCTTTATTTGATCTCTTTTCTTGCGAATCTCGTTGGCCAACCGTGATATTTGCTGGGCATGCAAAGCTTCTGAAACCAGGATCACTTCATTGATCCGACCGTCTTTGATGGCATCATTCAATGCCCCTACGCTTTGAATGCCAAGGGTCTCCAACCATTCTCCATACTGCCGAAATGAGGTCAGCAGTTGTGGATAACTCGGCATGGGTGAAAGTTCACTGGGCGCATGTCGACGAGGAAATTGGATTACAAAACCATTTCCAACCAGTTTTAGATTAAACCACTTGAGATACCCGGAAGAGGGAACCATATAACCATGATGGTAATCCCGTTTACCCCGCAATGAATACAAGACCAAAAAATCGTCATTGCGATAGTTTAATAAACGCAGTTTGTCTTCCTGCTGGTGTTTTCTAAAAAAACTTTTAGCGTCTTCGAGTGCTACTTTTTCCCTTATCAATGGCTCATCAGCGTCAACAATCTCACGCATAACAGCATCAAGCTTCACCAAATCCTGTTCTTTAAAGGGCTCACTCTCAGGCACATGGCAAAAATAAGCACCGGAGGAAACAGAGTGATCAATGGTCAAAGACCATTTTGGGAACAGTTCGAGGAAAGCAACTTCTAATAAGAAGGTGAGTGAACGCCTGTAAATCCGCGCCCCATCTGAGTTCCCCATATCAATGGGTGTGACTTTTGCATCTGCTGAAATGGGAAATGTCAATTCCCGGAGATCATTATTGACAATTGCACCAACGATTTGGGGTTTATCAGGATCCTGGTAAACTCGCATAAATTCTCCAATGGGCGTATGTCGTGGTCCGCTCATTACGGTACCATCGTCTACAATGACCTCAACCGTGTCACGCATTTTTTCATTAATCTTAATTGCTTTATTCATGATCTCCCTTCGCTATCTCAACCAGTATTTTCGGTGTAAATGGACTAATATTCTAATCCAAATCTTGACTTAGCATAGGAACCTGGGCAAAATCATCCGGGGTCAGGGAGTCAAGCGAACCGGTCTTGCTTGGATAATCACCTAAAATATCCGCCTGGTTTACATCGGATCCTTCAGGCCAGATCAAATCAATAATTCTGGTATGGTTAGCATCGCCTGTTGAACCGCCGAATATCCATTGTGCGGATTGCAGGCTGACATCTCTCACCCGCCAAACGCCTTCAGTGGGATAGCCTTCCTGGCTGAGCACAGCTGCAGCATAAGCCCAGGTCGCAGGGTCACCCTCGGGCAAAAAGCTTAAAGGAACGCGAATGGTAACAAGGTTTTGATTTGAATCCACCACGATTTTCATTGAACTTGAGGCTTCTGAATAATCCTTCGGCTCAAGCGTATCCGGATCACTCTGAACTACCTGGGATGTCCAGCCTTCTGCCCATATCGCATATTCCCAGCCAAAGCCTTCTTCAAGAGAAGCATTTCTACCAGGCAGCAGCTTCCTTGCACCCGTGCCACCACCGGGGTCGGTATCAATATAAACATCCATCGTTTGCAGGGATAAACCAATCGGGGATCCCCAGGGATTCTCAACCGGGCCAACAAAATTGAAATTAATCACAAGATTCTCTGAATCGGTACCAATAGAAAAAGCCTGGACGTCAAAAACAGAGTCCTTGAAAACAGCATCATTCGGATATGTGTAAGTCCCGGGTCCGTAATCATCACCCACAGGGTCCTGAACCTCTAAAAAGACAGCCGTTCCACCGAGGTCCGGTATCAACATCTGTGCAGGACCAGATAATGGAATTTGATCGCCATCGGGTTCGACAAGTAACTTAAACTTAAGCAAATCGCCAGCTCTCAAGTCCCCTAAAAGATTTAAAGGCAGCGCCAATTCAGCCATACCCTGTCCTGAAACGCCCTGTCCTGCCTCGCCTTCCATTTGAATCCATTGATCATCTTCAACCTGGTAAAGCGCCAAAGCATTATTCGTTGGTGACCAGGTGAGCAATTTGTTCGCCCTGAACCCAAGAACGGACTCCGACTCAAGACTTAAGGCACGTTTCCCGGTATCCAATCCCGGGACTGAAAAATAAACACTGAACTGCTTGGCACCAACAGCACCTTCAAAATCAAAGCGCAAATACAGGTTTTCTTCATCCAGGCTTGTGTACATGCCAGAAATTGCCGCAGCTTCTGAAGCCTCATAATACGCAGCCGTCTCCCAGGCAGGCTCATCCTCACCATCCACAACTGGTGAAGCGATCCCACTCATCGATCGCGTCGCACTAACAGGCTGCGCTTCGATAACCGGGACACTCACAAAACCAGGCACTTCAAGTCCCAGGGATTCGTAAACACCTGCTAACAAAGCCCGGTATCCCTCATCAAAATAGCTGTCCTGCCCTGAATCCTGGTCAGCGCCATACCACCAGAACCAGTCAGAACCCTCAGCCAAATACATAAAATCAAAGGCTTCAGCAATCGCCTCTTCACTGGCAGCTGCCTCACCATTTTCATAAAGGCTCAGATCTTCCCGGACCTGTGCCAGATAATCCCAGGCAACAGCTTCTTCACCCTCCCCGATCCAGGTATCGTAATTGGGACTGAACCAGGCGCCGGGGAAGAGGTCATCTAACTCACGCTGCTCAGGGAACATTTCAAGATAAGCAGAGGGTGTGATCGTTTCCAAAACTTCACTTTCGGCAAATTTGGTGTACAGCGCGTGGAAGAAATCATTACCGTCGTTTTTATAATGCTCCCAGGCGTTTTCGCCATCGAGGATAATGCTGACAATGTGAGGACCTTCACTCCCACTTGCCTGAAAATCTGCCTGGATCCCTTCAAGATGGCTGATCAAATCCTGGGCAGCAGCTTCACCATCCATACCCGAATAATCGAAACCGATACGATCGGAAAGGTTGCCGTCCCTGAAAAAGACCGCCACCTTCGTTCCATCTTCTGCGGTGACATAATAGGGCCGATAAAGATCATCTGGCTGCTGCACAAATCCCTGTGAATCCCGTGTGAAGGAGTCAATCCCAAGGGATTTTGCCAGCACAGGCTCCCCAGTTTGCATAAAGGTATACCCGGCATCAGCCACCAAGGGGACGATGGCTTGTGCCACAGAACCCTCACCGGACCACAGCCCTCTCACGCCACGACCAAAATTCTCTTCATACATTTCAACACTAATTTCAAGATGCTTCTCCGCATCCTGGGGATAGCTGAAATCTGCTTCTGGCATCTCCGCACCCGGATTGCCAACCAGCGCCAATTCAATATCATAAATCAGCGGGAGGATGGGATGGGCATAAGGCGTTGTGGTCACTTCGATTTGACCTGTATCCTGTAATTCTTTATGATATGGGATCACAGATTGGACGACTTCAAGAACTTTTGCGAACAGGATGTCTTTATCTTCTTGCGTAAAATTCTCGCCCTTTTCTACAAGCGCCAGGAGCGGTTCCTGGCTTAAGTATTCCGGGTCGAACCAGGCAAGGTTAAACCAAACCTGAAGATCCGTAAAATCCTGTTCTGTGAAAGAATCCAAAGCTGCCTGGACGCTGGCTTGATCGCCGCCGCCCCGTTTATCTAATAATGCCTGATAACGTGGATACCTTGCAATAATATTGTCCCAGTTCGCATCGAAAAACCGCTCCAGGATAAACTGCTTCTCTTCCATGGTCAGCTCAGATACGGTTTTTTCTGCTAACACCCAGTAAATATCCCTGGCACCATTTGCCAGGTCATTTATCTGGCGAATCAACGATGGCGTCAGGTTAAAACTAACCTGAACATCCTCGTATTCGGCGATTTTCTCAGCCATATCCAGGTAATCTTTGGTGGCATGGACGCGCACCCAGGGACGGGTATAGATCCCATCAGCATCCTTGTAATAAAGCGGTTGATGCTGATGCCATGTAAGGTTGACATAGAGGATTTGAGGCTCTTCTTCAACAAGCTCTGTTTCCTCCACCTCAGTTGGCTGTTTTTCTGGTTCTGGCGTATCCGCTGCTGGGGTTGATGTAGGCACCTCCGGTGTTTCGGCTGCTTGGGGTGCACAGGCACCCAAAAGAATACTTGCTAAAACAAGAATGACAATTATGTTGAAATGCTTTTTCATGGGAAAAGCTCCTTTTAATCCTAAAATTAATAAACCTTCCAATACAATTTTACTTGAAAATTCTACACAGGCATTGAATTGAATTCGTGGAAAAGATTGATTTTGTGATTTCGATTAATCAAAAGAAATTGCCGAAAATTCTCCTTGCAAAGATAAAACACCTGGTTTAGAGTAAACCTATCTAAAGCATAAATAGCCTCCCACTTAATGCATCCTGAAAACAAAGGATCATGTCCAGTTGATTACAGGAACATGATCCATATGTATTAAATCTCTGAATTTTCGAAAGTTAAGTTTTTTGGATTACTGCTTATGCGACATCATGTAGTTAAAATTTTCTTCAAGCACTTGCAATTCTTCCTCATGGTCAATTTCATCTTCAAGAATCTCTCGAATCATGTGGAAGCTTACAGGATCTTTACTGCCAATGAAATCAAGCAAACCTTTGTAAACCTCAATAGCGCATTGCTCGCCTTTGATATTTTGTTCCAGAAGATCTTTGACAAACTCACTTGTTGGCTCTTCATAACCGCAAGTAGTTACTTCATACCACATCTTCGGATCAATCAGCGGTGTGCCGCCCAATGTCACAATTCGATCAGCAAGCATATCTGCATGCTGTTTTTCTTCTGCTGCAAGCTCTGCTAATTCTTCTTCCACAGCATTAGCCATTGGACCTGTGATAATTTTCGAGCCGACCCAGTACTGGTAGACTGCCAGCCATTCATCAGCCAGGGCTGAATTCAATCGCTTGATCAGTTCATCCACATCCAACCCAACAATTTCACGACCTTTTGTTCCCATAAAATTTTCCTCTCTTTTGATTATTTGTTTGATTTTTTACTCAAACCGAATAAAAATTTTTCCCAGCCTAATAATTATATGTCACAAATATAAGATTAATATCACATAAAACAAATGAGTGTTTCACTATTTCATTAGCTTAATTCAAATATCCAACAATTCCAGGGAACAAATCACAAAAACTTCTCATATAAACGATGCGTTTTATGAAAGTCAATGTCAAAATTGGAAACCTCAAGAAGGATATTGATGTTCTCTTCACGCAATTGCAATAATTCTGCCTGGTCATACCGACTGCCCTGCATAACGCTGTTGTAGACCTCACTCAGCAAAATTGCAGTGCCGCCCATTCGTTGATAATCCTCAATAATACCAATGCCATTTAGAATGATTCGGCTCGTACGTTTGCTTTCCAATAAAATTTTCGCCCAGCCCGTGGGGAATAAGCGCCCATTCGCTTTCTTGAGCCCATCGCTGATGTTTGGGTACCCAAGCATCCACCCCACCGGTTCATCCTCTTTGTAAAGAAGCTTCACCAATTTTGGGTCTGCGATCCACAGCAGTTGTGACACCATGGCGTTCATATCACCATCTGTGATTGGCGGGTTTCCCGCCGGTCCTGCCAGTGAATTATTGTATAAAACTTTAAAATCATTGATGACCGATTTTAATTCTGCCTTCGTTCTTAACCGGGGCGACCAAAAGCCAAGGCGTTTTTTAACCAGCTCTGCCGCTCTGAGCACTTTTTCCGGAAAATCTGTGTTGCGATCAATGCGCCCTGTAAAAACATCCTTTACTTTTTTGAATCCAAGCGTTTCAATAAAACCCGGATAATAATCAGGGTTGTAGGATTGCCCAAAAACCGGCTGGTGTTCAAAACCTTTCACCAGCATCCCAAAGCCATCTAAAACCATCAGACCTTTTGGTCCAAAAATGTGGTTCAACCCCTGACTTTTTATCCAGTCAAACCCCCAGGAGAAAAGCGCATCAGCAACATCAGGATCATCAACCGTTTCAAAATAATAAAAAAATGCCGTTTTACTTTTGTGAAAATCATTGTAACGGTGATTGTTAACCACAGCCAAACGCCCCAGGGTTTCGCCATTTCCATTCTGGGCGAGGATAAATGCGGCATCGCCGTACTTATAAAAAGGATAAGTGGGTTCAAAGATCTTTTTCATCTCCGACCGCATCGGTGGAACCCATTGCTCTGTATATTGGTAAAGCTTGAAGGGGAAATCAATAAATTGTTTGATCGCTTTTCGATCACTACTTGTAACTTGTTTAATTTTCATTTTGTCCGAATACCTGTCATAATCAAATAAGGTCAATAATACAGTAAACCGCTGTTTAATCCATATGCAATTCATCAAAAAAGACCTCGAAAGGTCTTTCTTTTATTTTCAATCAATAATCTTAGCACATTGGGTCGATCTTAGGGCAGATTCCAATATTGAAGTTGATCAACGCGGACGGTATATCCCGGTGTCTCAGAATAGGCAATCAGGAACCCTGTGTAACCCTCGCCTGATAGGGTATTATCCGCGGCTGTTCCGATTTCACTGCCATCAATATAAAACTTGAAAGAAGGACCCTCCATCCAAATGCCAACTCGGCGAGGTTCAGTCCAATCTTCAGGTGCTGCATCCACCTCGTTGAAGGCGAGAATTTCAAAGATTTCCACATTCGGTGTCATTCTGAAGAAACCCCAGCGCCCATCACAGGTAAGACCGATAAAATAAAATTGCTCTCCATCCGAGCTCGCCCTGACAGCCATACCAAACCGATCGAATCCGCCGCAATTTTCCATCTCAATTTTTGCTTCAAGATACGCGTCTTTTAATCTCGGTGATGAAACCCACCAGCTGTGCCAGTTTGGATTAAGCCTTGATGTGATATTCAAATAGCCATCCGATGTTTCAAAAAGCGCCTGATCCGATTCAAAATCCCACGGGCTGGATGTGCCGTTGAAATCATATGTCCATGCAGGTAAACCCAGCAAAAGAGCTGGATCTGAAAGATCCTGGGGCTCTATTGGTATGGTGGTTTGCGTGAAGCTTGGCGTTGGCGTCTCAGTTATCGGAACTGCTGCGGATGTTGGGGATGGCATGAGGGTTTCAGTGGGAGGAAGGGTGCTGTGAAGCGCGGTCTCCGTCAAAATGATTGAAACCTGGGTCCCCAAAACGTCGTCTGTTGGCACGGTTTCTTCAGTGATGCCGCAGCTTGATAGAAGTAACAGTATAAGGATTAATAAGTATATCGAACCTGACCGCTTCATCTCAGCCTCCCAAATCGCAAGAAAGTACTGCAATACTACTGATATTATAAGAATTTCAGGTCGCAAAGGCAACTGGCGTGACTTATATGTTTATGTGATAAGTGTTATCATTAACCTATTGTTGATTCATAGATACAAATTTCATGTATAATCTAACAGGTTATTTATTCTTGTAAAAGGCAGGTCACATGGACATCTTTAACAAATGTTTTGATTATTCAACCGTCAAAGAGGCGAAGGCAAGCGGCGTTTATCCTTATTTTATCCCCCTTGACGAAAACGAGGGCACAGAGGTCATCTTCAACGGCCGCCATATCATCATGTGCGGTTCTAACAACTACCTGGGATTAACGACTCACCCCAAGGTAAGACAAGCCGCCATTGATGCCCTCAATAGATATGGTACAAGCTGCACTGGGTCCCGATTTTTAAATGGCAATTTAACCTTACATGAGACACTTGAAGAAGAGATTGCCGATTGGGTGGGCAAAGAAGCATCCCTTGTTTTCTCAACAGGTATGCAGGTCAACCTTGGCACGATCAGCGCCCTGGTCAGTAGAGGTGACATCATCATCCTGGATAAAGAGGATCACGCCAGTATTGTTGACGGCGCGTTTTTAAGCGGCGGAAAAATTGAGCGCTACCGGCACAATGATATGGACCACCTGGAGCGTGTCCTTGAAAGCCTCCCCCAGGACAAAGGAAAATTGCTGGTGGTTGACGGTTTGTTCAGCATGGAAGGGGATATTGCTCCTCTGCCAGAACTCGTGCCCTTGTGCAAGGCATATGGTGTGCGTTTAATGGTCGATGATGCCCATGCCATGGGTGTCCTTGGCGGTGGACGCGGCACAGCCGTTCACTTTGGGATGACAGAAGACGTCGACCTGATCATGTCCACCTTTAGCAAATCCTTTGCATCCCTGGGCGGCTTTATTGCTGGTGACAAAGACGTGATTGAATACGTTCAGCACCATGCCCGAAGCTTGATTTTCAGCGCCAGCATCCCGCCATCAAATGCCGCGGCTGCCCTGGCTGCCCTTGAAGTGATGCGCGAAGAGCCTGAACGAATTGTACGCGTGAACCAAATTGGCGACATGATGCGGAGAGAATATCATAACCTGGGCTTTGACACAGGCGACTCAATCACACCTGTTATCCCGATCATCATCGGTGATGACGAATTAACCTTTATGACCTGGCGGATGCTGTTTGAAAACGGGGTATTTGTTAACCCGGTCATTTCACCAGCAGTATCCCCTGGAAGGCAGCTGCTCAGAACAAGTTACATGGCAACCCATACCGACGAACAGTTGAATAAAGTGCTTACTATTTTCGAAAAAGTTGGAAAACAACTGGGATTGATATAAACCTCAATAAGATGTGTGTATAAAAAACAGCGGCTCAAATTTGAGCCGCTGTTTTTTGTGTTTATTTGTTTGAATTTTCTAATCGATTGTCCAATAGCGGATCTGGTCAACCCATACGGTCAAATCGTCAACATTTGTTCCGCCAACAAAAATTCCGAAGCTGCCTGCCAAATAGGCGTTGTCAGAGACCTCATCAACCTTTTCGCCGTTGATATAGAATGTTAATTGTGCACCTTCAGCCATGATACCCAGGGTGTTCACTTCATCTTCACCCTTTTTGATTGCATCACTTTCTGTCCAGGCTATCGGGGAATACATTACCTGACCGTCCCAGCGGCGCAGACCGTATTTGCCATCACAGGTGATCCCGAAAAGATAACCCCTGTTGGCATTTGCGTTCGCAGGAACCCTGAACATCACGCCAAAGTGATCACTGCCCTCGCA
This sequence comes from Anaerolineaceae bacterium 46_22, assembly GCA_001508595.1. GTDB lineage: Bacteria > Chloroflexota > Anaerolineae > Anaerolineales > Anaerolineaceae > Brevifilum. The sequence goes on from LGHA01000015.1 coordinate 13,908, forward strand.
CTCTGGTGATTGCATTTTTGCTTCCAGGTAAAAATCTTCAAGGAAAGGCCAGGTCAGTCGCCAGGCGTCTACATCCAGGTCTGCCGTGAGCTTAAGGTAGCCATCCTCAAATTCGATGCTTGAATATTCAGAATAGCCAATCGCCCACCCTTCACTATCCGCCAGGGTATCAACCCAATCCGGTTCTCCCAGGGTGCGCGCAGGATCGGTCTCAGCCAAGGTCTCTGTGGGTTCTGCTGTAGGCGTTGGCGTTTCTTGCTCTTCCTCAGGGGTCGCAGTCGGTTCGGGTTCTTCCGTTTCCTCAGGTGTGTCCGTCGGTTCGAGTGTTGGTTCTTCAGTCTCTTCCACTTCTGTCGGTTCTTCTACCTCGGTTGGTTCTTCCTCCTCAACAACTGGCGTCGCAGAAGGTTTAATTTCGATAGGTGTGCCCGTCAGGATCTTTGCGATCTCCGTCGCCATGCTGTCATCGGAATCAACCTCCCCCTGCTGTGAACCCGGCAAATTACACCCGGCTAAAATCAGGGCTAATATAAGGATTGAAAATAACGTTAATTTCTTCATGTCTTTACCATCCATTTCTTATTGTTAAGTGCTTGATATCTTATGGACGCAATAAATTTCTCAAAAGTTCCCAAATCCAAAAACTTTGTTCCTTAATTTTTGTCTTCTACCCTCCATAAGTTGATAATTACACATCTCGTACGTTAATTTATAACATATTTTGCATGGTAAAATAAAGATCAGATCAGGCCTATTTTATAATTATGCGGCCGATTTTTGTTTAATTTCTGGAGCCATT
>LGHA01000163.1 GCA_001508595.1 Anaerolineaceae bacterium 46_22
AGCCACGGCATCCTCATAACTTATTTCCCCTTGCAAGTATAGGATGATCTCTCCATAACCAATGGCTGACATCGTGGATAAATTTGGTGAATTCCCCACATCGAGCAATCCTCGCACTTCTTCCACCAGGCCGTCGTTTAACATTATTTCAATACGTCGATCGACCCGCTCATAAAGTTCATCACGAGATCGCTGAATTCCTAATATGATGGGTTGATATGGGCATTCTTGTTTTCGTCGCAGGTCAGAGAAACGCTGCCCTGTTTTGAAAATTACTTCCAAAGCACGCACGGTCCTGCGTTGATTACGGTAATCAATTTTTTGTGCAGCTTCAGGGTCGAGTAATCTCAAGCCGTTGTAAATACCCTCAGAGCCTATCCTTTCTGCCCAGGCGTTTAATGCTTCTCTTAAGGCATAATCTGGCCGCTGGGGCGGAATATGCCATCCTTCAATGATTGAACGAATATATTGCCCGGTGCCCCCAACCAAAAAAGGCATTTTATCCCTTGCATGAATGTCGTTTATGATCCGGTATGCCTCACGCTGATAAATTGCCAGGCTCCATCGTTCATCGGGTTCTGCCACATCAATCAAATGGTGAGGGACGCCTGCTTGCTCTTCCTTGCTTGGTTTTGCTGTGCCAATGTCCATGCCGCGATAGAACAGGCGGGAATCAGCAGAGATAATTTCTCCATTCAATCTTTTAGCGAGATCAATAGAAACGCTTGTCTTACCAACGGCTGTTGGTCCTAAAATAACAATCAAGGGTTTTTTCTTGTTTTCAGTCATAAATTTATGTTTACAAAATGCCGAATATCTCGGATTTTTCCATTTTTCTGTAGAAGAATGCTGACAGCATCAATACGCCAGTCATCCGGTGATTCCGGGTGTGCCTGCAGCCATAATAGACCTGCGTTCTGAAGGTGATCCAACTTCGATGGCGTAATACTTTCTTCAGGGGTGCCAAACCGTGTTGAGGTTCTTGTTTTGACTTCCACAAAAACAATCATCCCGTTCTTAAACATAACGAGGTCCAATTCGCCATATCGGGTATGATAATTGCGATCTAAAAGCAGAAAGCCTTTTTCAATCAGGTAATCTGCTGCGATGTTCTCACCTTTATTTCCTATTTCTTGCTGATAGGTCATGAGCCGCCTTTGTGTCGAATGGATTAATCCTACAATAAAGACCCTGCAGCGTCAAGAAAAGCTGAAGATCATTCATCATTAATAATAAATATCGGTTAAAATCTTTTAAGAGGAAATTATGCCAACTTTAGAAATCATCACAATCGGTACCGAACTATTACTGGGTGAAATCACAGACACCAATTCAACCTACATCGCTCGTACATTGAGGGATCATGGGATAGACATATTTAGAATTATCACTATCGGTGACAACCCCGCCAGGATCGCTTCGACAATCAGGGAGTCCCTGACGCGAGCAGATATTGTCATCACAACAGGGGGACTTGGCCCTACAGTTGATGACCCCACTCGCCTGGCAGTTGCAAAAGCAACAGATCGTGAACTGATATTTGATCCCAAGCTTTGGGAAGATATCCTAAACCATTTCACATACTACGGGAGACAACCGACAGAAAACAACCGCCGCCAGGCATTTATTCCAGAAGGCGCAATAGAAGTTCATAACCCTGTAGGGACTGCTCCCTGCTTCATTGTTGAGGTCGGGAATTCCTGTGTTATTTCTTTGCCCGGTGTCCCCCGTGAGATGGAATTTATTTTACACGAATCGATCATCCCCTATTTGAGCCAGAAATATGTGTTGAAGAATCAAATCATCAAAGCAACGGTTTTGCACGCTGCCTCGATCGGTGAATCTGTGATCGATGAAATCATCGATGATCTTGAACAAATGTCAAACCCCACAGTAGGCTTGCTTGCTCATCCAGGTCAGGTGGATATCAGGGTCACCGCAAAAGCAGAATCTTTAGATGAGGCTAAAAGATTAAGCGACCCCATCATCCAGGAACTGAGAGTACGATTAGGTGAAAACATCTACGGGCAGGACGAGGAAACCTTGGCTTTGGTCATCAGCCAAATCTCTAACCAACATGATATTAAATTAGGGGTTTTAGAATACGGGCTTGATGGAAAATTCACTGAACGATTAAAATTGGGGCAACCTGATCAACTTCATGCAAGTATATTGAATGAAAAACCTGAAAATATAACCGATTTTGAAAAAACCTTTGACGATTTCAAAAAGGATGTTGCCTGTGATGTTTGGTTGGGGATCGCGATCAATATAAACGAAGATAAAACAGCTCACTTGTATTGTCAAAATTCAAGGCAAAAGATATCCAAAACTCGCAAATATGGCGGTCCAAAAGAATACATCCCCTTATGGGCACAAAATATAGGTTTAGATTTTTTAAGACGGCAGTTGATTACAAGTATCAAAAATGATGAGATAGGAGAAAGATGAAACAAGCTGATTGGATTTTCCATAACGCTATTGTGCTCACCATGGATAAGGATTTCAATATCTATGACCCTGGTGCGGTTGTTGTAGAAGGTGACAGCATTGTTGCTGTCGGCCATGAGGAAAAAATACTAAAAGAATTCCAGTCCGACGATCTTGTCGATTGCAAACAAAAAATCCTGATGCCCGGGTTGATAAATGCCCACACGCATGTCCCCATGACCCTTCTTCGCGGACTGGCTGACGATCTGCGCCTTGATGTATGGTTAATGGGATATATGATGCCCGTGGAACGCGAATTTGTCTCGCCGGAATTCGTTCGTCTGGGCACAAAATTAGCCTGTGCTGAATGCATTCGCTCCGGTGTAACAACATTTGTGGATATGTATTATTATGAGTCTGACGTTGCCAAAGCAACTGCAGAGGCAGGCTTGAGAGCCATTTGTTCACAATCTGTCCTAAAATTCCCCTCCCCTGATGCCACATATTACGAAGAAGCATTGGCGGATGCAGAAGAATTTATCAAAACCTGGAAAGGCCATCCCCTGATCATCCCTTCAATCGCACCGCATGCGCCATACACATGCACTGATGAAATTTATCGCGCAAGTACGGAGCTTGCAGTAAAATACGACGTTCCGCTGCACACCCACATATCTGAAACAGCTGGAGAAGTTGAAGATATCCGCGAGGAATTTGGCATGCCTGTTGTGCCATATGTGAGAAAGCGAGGCATTTTCAATGCGAAAGTGATTGCTGCACACTGCGTGCACATCGATGAAGGTGAAATGCGAGAACTGAAAAAACACAAAGCTGGCGTTGCACATAATCCTTCATCCAACCT
>LGHA01000164.1 GCA_001508595.1 Anaerolineaceae bacterium 46_22
AGACCTGTCAGCATCGTGAGGGTTTTTCTTGCCAATGCGCCTACCAAACTAAAAACCGTAAAATACAATAAATATGTTTTGGAAGCCGCAAGGGGGGTGCTGTAGAATAATAAGTAACCAAGCTGTGCTGCCCCTAAATTGGGCAAATAGGCTCGAAAATCAACACCCTCCATATGGAAGCTGCCAACTATGTAAATAACTGTCCCCACGATCAATCCGGGTAATATGCCCCCAGTTAATCCTCGTAATAAAACATCTTTCCACGGATGGCTTGAACCTTTTTTTATCGTAACAAGCCCTGTGATAAGTCCTGCCAGCGCAATGAAAATTAATAAATTTTCCACCGGCAATCGAGTTTCATTATTTAAGGCTTCTGGATTTCCCAGGACATCGCCAATGATATTTGCTGCAACGCTCGTAAAACCAATTAAGATCAAAAATGTAAAAATGATAGCTGTGGTTAAACCTGCACGCAGGCCGTCCTTTATCGCTGTGATCATTAGACTTTGTCCTCCTTCAATGTTTCACCCAGCAATCCCGATGGTCTAAAAATCAGCACTAAAATTAAAATCGTGAAAGCAATCACATCTTTAAGCTGAAAATCAATACCTAAAATCGCTGGTCCAAGGGATTCCAGCAGTCCTAACAACATGCCCCCGACCATAGCGCCAGGAATATTACCCACACCGCCCAGAACTGCAGCAGTAAAAGCTTTAATTCCCGGGACAAAACCGACATAGTGATTAAATAAGCCATTGTGTATGCCCCACATGACGCCTGCTGCACCAGCCAAAAAACCGCTTATAATAAAAGTTTTGCTGATGACAGAATCAACATCAATTCCCATCAGGGCGGCTGCCTGTTTGTTTTCAGCGACAGCTCGCATTGATTTTCCCAATCTTGTTTTCTTAACCAGGATTAACAGTCCTGCCATTAAGAGTATTGAGAGGAAAAAAGAAAATGTCCCTGTGTAAGTGAGCATTACCGATTTTTCGCCAACAGGGATCATCCAACCCGTACCACGCCATAATAAATCCGGGTTCCTGTATTGACGCCGCTGTGGTCCGAACAATAATTGTGCGGCATTTTGTAGAAAGATTGAGGCGCCAATAGCACTGATCAGGGGGATTAGACGTTGTGCGCCCCGTAATGGCCTGTAAGCAATTTTTTCAAGGAGATATCCAATCAGGGCGGAAGCACTTGTGCCGACAAAAAAAGTGACTACCAGGGCAGGGATGGGATAAGCATTTAATAAACTCAGGCTTTGGTCTCCACTTCCTGGCGCAGAAATGGCGGCGAAGGCTTCCAAAACGAAATACCCGGCGAAGGTCCCGAGCATCATCACCTCACCATGTGCAAAATTTATCATAAACAAAATGCCGTAAACAAGTGTGTAGCCAATTGCAATTAGTGAGTAAATCCCGCCAATCACCAAACCGGTAATTAAAAACCGCATCCAGGTATCTGGTCCGTAAGAGCCCTGGATGCTTGTTGTTTGCAATATACGCCAAAGCAGGTAAACGGCAACAATTATCCCAGCAATATATCGCAGCGCAGTACCCCATGTGATGTTGAAGTTTTGAAATTTCTTTATCATAAATAATTTCCAAGGGTGATGCTTTGATCGATGGGGAAGTAAATCAACTTCCCCATCGAAAAAACAAAAGCAAAATTACCTTATTCTAGTGGTAACCAGACACTGTTTACCACCTGATAGAAGGTTGGTCCTGAAGCATTGCATTCGCCTACTTCATCGCACTTGACCAATCCGGTTAAGCCTGCATAATCGCTATTTCTGACAGCCTCAACAAGGGCACCACGTGGAATAAAAAGATTGTCACCTTCCACAAACGCAACCTTTTCGATAGCTGCAATCAAGACACCGCCTGTATCAAAAGCTGACCAGGAAAAAGCGCTGAGTTCACCTGCCTCAACACCAAATTGCTCGACATATTGCTGGTCAAACGCTGATTTCTCCTCGGAATCAGGGGGCACCAAAGAAACAGCAATGGCACCCTCGCCGTTAGCTCCGGTCTTATCCGTAAATTCTACGCCATAAGTACCGTCACAACCGAAGAATAACACGTCATCCAACCCAGCCTGGGACCACTGATTCATCATTACAATCGCTTCAGCAGCATAACCGCCGAAATAAACTGCCTCAGGCCCAGCTGATGCAACTGCAGATAGGGGTGCTACGTAATCTGCTTCACCTGGTGTGATGGCTTCATAAGCCACGACCTCTCCTCCCAGTGCTTCAAATTCTGCCTGAACAACATCAGCAAGACCCTGACCATAAGAGCCGCCGTCATGCATGACCGCAATCTTCGAAAAACCGAGTTGGCTAAACAGTAAATTAGCTGCAAACATTCCTTGATCGGCATCCGTAAAAGCGAGCCTGTTGAATACTTTAGACCCTTGTTGCGTGAGACCCGGTTCAGTAGCGGATGGAGACATCATTGGCAAGCCAGCTTTTTCATAGATTGGCATGGCTGCCTCTGTTGAACCGGAGAATATATGACCGGCTATTGCCACAACCGTTGGATCGGTGACCATTTTGTTGGCGACAGCAGCGCCAGCTTCTGGTGCCCCACCAGTGTCCTCAGCAACCAGTTCATAAGTCCAACCCTCAAAACCATCATCCAATTGAAGTGCCAGCGAAACACCCTGGCTGATGTCCGTGCCGAACATGGAATAATCACCCAGTAAGGGAGCGCCCATGCCAATTTTTATGGTTTCTCCCTTGGGGATGACAGCACAACCAAATGCATCGTCCAAACAAGCCTGTTGTAATCCGTCTACAACTTCAACTGGTTCTACAGGCTCATCCGTTTGTTCTTCTTCAACAGTCGCTGGCTCCTCAATGGGTTCAGGTGCACAAGCGGATGTGCTTACTAAAAGCACAATCATCAATATCAAAAAATTTTTAAATTTCATTTACTTCTCCTCTGATTAACTTGTTAATCGATATTTACTAAAAAACCTTTGATCAATTGAGCTAATTTTCAGCGAACCTCCTTATGATAAGATTGAGATAAAATAAAAAAGCCACCGCTGGTTGGGTGGCTTTTTTTGATTAATCGATCTACTTTTATCTACCTTTGGCCATTATTTTCCCAACCGAATACTAGTGCTTTACTAAAATAATAGTAATAAAGCACCCACATAATGAAGATAATGACCATATAACCAAAGGATGTTGTCATTATTATCCTAGCAGTTGGGTAATCGCCTCAGATATTATATATGA
>LGHA01000165.1 GCA_001508595.1 Anaerolineaceae bacterium 46_22
GGAACGCCTTGCCCAGGAGCAGATGAAGCTCTATAAAGAGCACGGCGTCAATCCTATGGGTTCTTGCTTGCCAACATTAATTCAATTTCCTTTGATCATAGGTCTTTATCAAAGTGTGATCAGGGCGATGGCGGCTTCTCCTTACGAACTATTTCGTTTGGAACGCATTGTTTACCCCTGGTTGAACAATGCTGCGAAATTGTTACCCCTTGAAAACCAGTTCCTGTGGATGGATTTGGGTCAACCTGAGCGAATTACTGTCTTTGGGATTGCTATCCCTTTGTTGGCAATCCTGGTTGTCATCACAACATACTTGCAGTCAAAGTTGATTTCACCGCCTTCAGACGGTGGAAATGACCAGGCTGCAATGATGACCAAATCGATGAGCATCTACATGCCCTTATTGATGGGTTATATGTCCTATTCGCTGGCATCGGGATTAGCGCTTTATTTCCTGGCGAGCAATATCTTTGGTATTGTTCAATATTCATTATTAGGCCGTTCGAACTGGTCCAATATCCTGCCGTTCTTGAAAAAGAAAGAAGAAAGGGAGACCGCACCTGATAAGCAAAAGCCAGTTATTGTTGAGGCTAAAGCGGCGGATGTGACTGAAGTGGAAGAAGACTTTGATAATGCGACAAATGACTCATCGAGTAATAAGATGCGGATGCCTAAACGGAAGCGTCCAAAACGCAAGAAGAATGCATAGAATTTATTCCTTATTAACCGGTTATTTATAGCGAGGGATTTATGTCAGAAGAAAGAACAAAGCTTGAGATCATTGCCCCCTCAGTTGAAGAGGCGGTGGAAAAGGGTTTGCGCGAACTCGGATTAACAGAAGATGATGTTGATGTTGAGGTTTTAGATGAAGGTAAGAAGGGTCTGCTGGGCTTGGGCTCACGCCAGGCACGAATTGCCCTGAAGATCAAAGGCGTTTCTGAGAAGAAGGAAAAAGCCGAAAAGAAACAAGAATTAGTGAAAACACATCAAGCGCTTCCGGAAGAGGTCGATGAGAGCCGAAAAATGGGTGCTGAGCCAGAAGAGGTGAGCATCGCCCGTGAAACCATTAATATCATCCTCGAAAAGATGCGCGTCAATGCTGACGTTGCTGTCCGTTTGGGTGAAAGCGATAACAATCGGGTTCAACCTGTGCTGATTGACATTGAAGGCAAAGACCTCAGCTTTTTGATTGGACGTAAAGCTGAAACCATTAATGCGCTGCAGTTTGTCACCAGCTTAATTGTCGGCCGAGAATTGGGACGTTGGGTACCCTTACAGATTGATGTTCAGCACTATCGACAACGGCGTGAGGATGAATTAAGGAAACTCGCACGCAGGATTGCAGACCAGGTGGTCAGCACCGGTCGTAAGCAGGCACTTGAACCCATGCCCTCAAATGAACGGCGTATTGTGCATATTGAATTGAGAGATAATCCTAAGGTTGAAACAGAGAGTGTCGGGGAAGATCCGAAACGTAAGGTGACTGTCAGACCCAAGTAATTATTTTAATAAAGCATTGAAATTAAACCGTAAGGATATGGGTGATTGGATTTGCCTTAAAACCTTACGGTTTTTTCTTTTACGGTAGAATTAATTTTGGAGGTGTGTTATGCGTGCAGTCGATATCATCATTAAAAAGAGAGACGGGCAAGTCTTAACCGAACAAGAAATAAATTTTTTTATTGAAAATTACACGACCGATGAAATTCCGGATTACCAGGCATCAGCCTGGGCAATGGCTGTGCTGCTCAATGGTATGACGGCAGAAGAGACAACCTATTTGACCCTGGCGATGGCAAACAGCGGCGATAGGTTGGATTTGAGCGGTGTTGTGGATATCGCTGTTGACAAACATTCATCCGGCGGTGTAGGTGATAAGACCTCAATTGCCGTTGTACCAATGGTTCGCGCTTGCGGTTTGCCTGTTGGCAAGATGTCCGGGCGTGGATTGGGCTTCAGCGGCGGTACCCTTGATAAATTGGAAGCCATCCCTGGATTCCGAACGGATCTTTCAAAAGACGAATTTTTATCCCAATTAGGCAGCCTCGGCATGGTGTTGACAGGCCAGAGTATGGACCTGGCACCTGCAGACGGCAAACTTTATGGCTTGCGGGATGTGACTGGCACAGTGCAGTCGATACCCTTGATTGCATCATCCATTATGAGTAAGAAAATCGCTGCTGGTGCACAGGCTATCGTTCTGGATGTGAAGGTTGGCAACGGTGCCTTTATGGAGAATCTTGACCAGGCTCGAGAGCTGGCTGATCTCATGGTGTCGATTGGGGAGTTGAGCGGGCGAGATGTTGCTGCCTTGCTGTCGGATATGAACCAGCCTTTGGGTGTTGCTGTTGGAAATGCCATTGAAACGAAAGAGGCGATTCAGACCTTAAGAGGGGAAGGCCCGGCTGATTTTGAAGAGCACTGCCTGGAGATTGCCAGCCACATGCTTGTATTAGGAAAACGCGCTGAAACAAAAGCGCAAGCAAGAAAAATGGCTGAAGACGCCATCTCTTCAGGCGGCGGTTTTGAATACCTGAAGAAATTAGTTCAAGCACAAGGTGGTGATGTACGTGTTATTGACCATCCGGAATTGCTTCCGGAAGCACCAGTGAAGTCGGTGATCGAAGCACCAGAAAGCGGCTTTATCGCAGAAGTTCATGCCCGAACAGTGGGTGAGACCTCAGTTATATTGGGTGCAGGTCGGTTGAAGAAAGGGGACCCTGTTGATCCAGCGGTTGGAATTTCAGTTTTGGTAAAGGTTGGCGAGGCTGTTGAGATTGGGCAACCTTTATTTGTTGTCCATGCCCGTGATGATGATGCCGTCGAGGTAGCAAGGCCAAAACTGGAAGGCGCTGTTAAGATTGTGAAAGAAGAGGTAGCACCTTTACCGTTGTTCTATGGGCTTGTTGATTGAAGGGATTATTTTTGTAAAAAAAACGAGGAGTAATTATGTCAAAAGCACAATTTGGGGTTGTAGGTCTGGGTGTTATGGGGCGCAACCTGGCGCTAAATGTTGAAAGCCGCGGCTACACCGTTGCCGTTTACAACCGAACCGAGTCGAAAACGAAGGAATTGTTAGAAGGAGAGGGGATAGGCAGGTCTGTTCTCGGTGCTTATTCTTACGATGCCTTTGTTGAACTTCTTGAGCGGCCGCGCAGGATTTTGGTGATGGTGAAAGCAGGACCGGCTGTTGATGCAGTTATTGAAGATTTAAAGCCATTGCTTGATGAAGGCGATAT
>LGHA01000166.1 GCA_001508595.1 Anaerolineaceae bacterium 46_22
TTAACCTCTTGTTGCTGGTTTTTGAGATATCCCAGATGCTCTACCCGGTTATCCAAAAGAGACTCATCGACCTTAAGTGGGATTATGCTGCCTGTGCGATTTTCATCCGGTGGTGGAATCGGCATCGACTTGGGTCTGACGGTGGCCATCTGGGGCTTTTTTGCTGGTGTTTTAATCATAGCCATGATGTTTCCTCCGATAGCAGGGCGAATCTGTAATAATAGACCGGTCTCTTGTTCAATCTGTAAGTCTGTGCAATCAGCGGTCAGACCGGTATTAAGCCTTACTGATAGATGGGGCATCAGGGTTCTGCCCTGGGTGGTGGCCGCTGCCAGGACGATTTGGGGCTGATACTTTATGATCAGGTCTTGGATTAGGTTACTGTAATTTTCTACAAGAAAATACTGTAGGTCTTTGTGGTCTGCCCAGTATACTTTATCTGCCCCATGATAAATTAATTTGGTTAATTCTTTTTCTGAGAGATTATGCCCTAAAACAACTGCTGCTAAGGGAACCTTTAGCTTTTCGGCCAGGGTTTTTCCCCTGGCTAACAGTTCAAAGGAGACTGGTTTAATCTCTTGTTGTTGGCTTATTTCAGAAACTGTCCAGATTTCGTTTTTATTCATTGTCTTATTCCTAATTATACTATCTTTTTTCTTTTTAAATAAGAGATCAGGCTATCGACTGCTTGCTGTAGGGTCTTGTCATCTTTTACCTGTAAGAGGGTGCCCTTGCGGGTAACCTTCGGACGGTAGATTTTGACTACCCGGGTGGGAGAACCGGCTAATCCCAATTTCTCTTCTTTTACCTCTAGCTCTTTGCTGGAATTGACGGGTATAGCGATACTACGAGCCTTCTGTTTACCACGTAAGGTTGGTAAACGCGGATAGGCAATTTCCTTGATGACAGTAAGAAGTGACGGTAATGGTAATTTCAGACTCTCATAACCCTCTTCGATTAGCCGCTGAGTGATAATATGATTATTATCGATACTGTCAATCTTTCTGGTATAGGTAGATAGCGGGATATCCAAAAAAGAGGCTATTGCCGGACCTACCTGGCCAGTATCACCGTCGGTGGCCCTTTCTCCGGTTATCACCAGATCATAGGGCTTAAGTTTAGCGATCAAGGAAGACAAGACATAGGCAGTTACCCAGGTATCCGAACCGGCAAATTCCTTGCCTGAGACCAATATTGCCTCATCTGCTCCCATGGCTATGACCTCCCTTAAGGCGCTCTCGGCCTTGGGAGGACCCATGCTGATGACTGTAATCTTACCACCTGTATCATCCCTTAGATTGAGGGCAACCTCAATAGCATAAAGATCCAGGGGATTGATGATGTTTTCCACACCATAACGGATGATGGTGCCTGTTTCTTCATTTATCTTTACCCGGCTGGTCTCCGGGACCTGCTTGATGGGTACGATGATGTTCATGATAAATTCCTTTTATTGTTTTGTTGAGACTGATAAAGATTTCACATAAATGTGCGGGAAATAATACTGGCCGGAAACCCATCTTGCTTCATCTCCTATAGCTGCAATATCCTTTAATACTTCAAAGGCATTTCCAGCAATCATGACATTTTTAATCCTTCCGACTACTTTTCCGTCTTTTATCTTAAAGCCCAGCTGCACATTATTGGAAAAAGCCCCGCTTAAAACATTGCCCTGTCCTAATCCCAGTACCTGATCTACTATTATTCCCTCCTTAATATCTTTAATCATCTCATCAAAAGATGTTTCTCCCTCGGGAATAATTAAATTGCTGACACCCGGTGAAGGGGAAGAATGAAATCCATGCCTGATTCCATTACCAGTTGGCTTCACTCCTGCCTCAGCTGCATTCTGTAAATCATAATAATAGTTTTTTAAGATTCCTTTTTCTATGAAAGGAAAACGCTGCATAGCAATACCTTCATCATCATAGGGAGCACTTCCATTGGCATAGTCAATCGTACCATCACTGTACATTGAAAACAAAGGATTGCATATTAATTGATCTTTTTTATCCAGTAAAGGAGATATCTTCTTATTTACTATTCTCCCATTCAACCCACTAATAAATGGTAATAATAAAACCAATAATGCCTTGGGAGTAAATATTACCGGCATGCTATCACTTTCTATATTAACAATTTTTTCGCTCCACTTTATATTTCTTTCCAATCTTTCCCAGAGGGGCTCAAGAGACAAACCATCCTTACCCCATTGCAGAGAGTCCATCAACATCATCATATCATTCTCTTTTGTATCTTGAAGCATGACAGAATGAGAAAATGAGGTTTTTTTATAAGAAAACGATGCTCCTTTTGTATTAGCATATTGAATAAGGCCTTCCTGTTTGGAAATCTCTGCATCACAACGTAAATCTGCATTTATTGCTAGGGTTCGTTTAATAATTTCATTTCCCGTTTTTATCATATCTGAAACACTTTTGTCTTGCACGGATTCATCATATAACTCTATTTCTTGCTTATTATCATTTGTAATTTTATCAGGAAAATCAAACATGGCAACTTGTCCAAATTGAACGACTTCCAATGCCTTGTCAATCATTCCATCAATTTGATTCTTTGAAGTCGAAGATGAAAATCCTATTTTATTATCATGGATAACCCTTAATGCCCATCCCTCTGTCTCTTCTATATTGTTTGATTTTAACTGATTCATTTCATACTCAACTGGTATTGAAGTAAAAATAACCCTGAATAATTCACCTGAATTCACTTTTTGTTTGACTTTATCTATCATTTGCTGCATATTAGCGACTACCCCCTACTATTACTTTCTGAATGCGGATGTGAGGACTACCAAAAGTCACCGGTAAAGGTTGTTGCCCAGCTTTGCCACAACCACCGCCTGATTCAACAATCTTTAAATCATTACCAATACCATCAATATTATACAGGGTATCAAATAGATTTCCAGTGAGGGTAATATCTCTAATTGGTTCGGATATTCTCCCGTTTTCAATCATATACCCCTCTCCTGCACTAAAAGTATACATCTCAAAAGTAGTATTTCCACCATAAAACTGTCGAGCATAAATCCCCTTCTTAATACCACTAAACAAGTCTTTGTATGGAGTTTCCCCTTGTTCTATGTAGGTATTAGTCATTCTTACGATTGGTTTAAAATGGTAATTTATAGCCCGGGCGTTTCCAGTTAGATCTTCACCCATCCTGGCTGAAGTTTCCCGGGAATGGAGGCGT
>LGHA01000167.1 GCA_001508595.1 Anaerolineaceae bacterium 46_22
TGACACATGCTATGATTTGAAATATACTATACTCCAGTATAGCATACTTGGAGGTATTTACTTTTTATGCCAATTTATGAGTATCACTGCAGCAATTGCGGCAAAGAATTCGAAAAATTAATGGGGTTTTCTGACCCCAACATTAATTCACCGGAATGTCCGGAATGTCAGTCTGACAACACTAACCGGCGTCTATCCAGAGTAGCATCCTTCAGCAGTCGGGGATCCGGTTTTTCAAGCGGTTCCAGCTGCGGCAGTTCCGGCGGTTTTAGCTGAGCTGGCTGACCCCTATCAAGCCGGCGGCTTGAAAAGAAATTTTGATGATCAATATTAAAGATCCAGACTCAAAAGAAAACATCAAACACAGGCTTTCACGCATCGAAGGCCAACTTCGCGGCGTCCAAAAAATGATTGTTGCCGACCGTGATTGCCGAGAAATCCTGCAGCAGTTGATCGCGATCAGGGCGGGCGTGCAATCAGCCAGCCTGAGCTTCATGCAGGATGTCGCCAGGGACTGCCTTCTCAATGCAGACAACCCGGCAGATCCTGAAGTTCAACGTGAATTGATGAATGACCTGATAAAAATGCTTGGAAGAGTGTCTTAAACAAAATCAAGGAGAGAAACATGGCAGCCAATACGACCTTACGCTGGGTTCCTGGCGGGAACCGTTTTGTTTCAACAGATTCAACCGGTCACTCCGTTGTCATGTCCTCACTAAATGAAAACACGGGAATGAAACCTTCTGAATTGATCCTGTCCGCATTGGCAGGATGTTCCTCAGTGGATGTGGTGAATATCCTGGAGAAAAAACATACCCCGCTCACCCATCTTGAGGTCAATGTCACCGCTGAACAAGATGCGGACCCACCATGGACATTGCGAAAAATCCACATGAAGTTTATTGTCAAAGGAAAAGGGATAACTGAAAAGAACCTTTCTCAGGCAATTGAGCTTTCAGAAGAAAAATATTGTTCTGTGGCAGCAACATTGAGGGGTGTGGCTGAAATCACAACCAGTTACGAAATCCTGGAAGACTGATTTTCTAATAATTGATCAATCATCTTCCTTCAATGGTTTGAATCCCTCGCCAAGGGCTTCCTGAGCCTGTCCAATCACCATAAATGCCCGGGGGTCAATATCATGCACCAAAATTTTTAAACGGTTTATCTCCATTCGCGAAACTGTGCAATAGATAACAGCCCTGGGCTCCCCTGTATACCCCCCTGTACCTGAAAGTATCGTAACCCCGCGTTCCAGGTCATGCATAATCGCATGGGTGACCGCTTCGGTTTCTGATGTAACAATCATGGCTGTTCTGATAATATTTGTCCCCTGTAAGGCAACCTCTGCCGCCAAACCGCTGACATAGATCAAAACAAGTCCATATAAAGCCTTCGACCAGCCAAATACAAATCCTGCTCCCAAAACGACCACCGAATCCGTGATTAAATAGGCTTGTGAAATCGTAATGCCAAAATGACGGTTAAGAATTCGACCTAATATATCCGTCCCACCGCTGGTGCCGCGTCCCCGGTAAACAATCCCCAAACCAATACCCAATAATAAGCCCCCATATAAGGTATTAAGGACCAAATCGTCTGTTACCCCACTCCCAGGCATGAATAAAGCCAGAGTATCTGTAAAGATTGAAAATGCTAAAATAGACAAAATTGTCCGAACAGCAAATCTTGGTCCACCCAGGTACTGCCAACCCAATATAAACAAAGGGATGTTGCCCAGGAGCACAATCAAGCCGATCGGAAAACTAGAGTAGTGATTGATCAATTGTGCAAGGCCGCTGATTCCGCCGCTGACCAGGTCCGATGGCACAAGGAAAAGTCGGAGTGCCATGGCTTGTATGAAAGCCCCTAACAAGATCAATACGTAATCCCATAAAGCACGTTTCGTGAATTCGATTTGGGAAAAGAATTGCTTAATGTGAGAGAAAATTATCTTCATAAATCACATGCCTTATCAGGTTTCAAGGATAACAACCTCACCATTATACCCTGACGATTTGGATGTTACCTGGTCTGAATAAATTTTTTATACCTGCCAGACTAATGAAATAAAAAGAGATGAAAGTTTTCACACCTTCATCTCTTTTTCTGTAACAAATAGGAGAGCCGGAAAAATAAATCAAACTTTCAATAGTATAAACTATTTCATCGGTTGGGATTCACGACCCAGTTTTCGCAAACGGAAGGCAAGCAAAATCAATAAAACGCCAAAAAAGATCGCAAAAACCCCGATTAACCACACCATGCTGATGGCACTTGCCCCTGGATAAATAAAGAGCACAATGCCAAACAGGACTGAAATGGCACCACTCAGGATCATTCGCCATTCATCCTCAATCTCTTTACGAATTTGGATCGCAGCAATAATTTCCATAATACCCATTATCACCGACCAGGCTGCAATAAAATATAAAAGGACGACTGCTGTGATGTTGGGCCAAAAGAAGGTCAACATAGCGACCCCTATATCCAGAAGGCCTTCTAATATCATCACCCACCAGCGTTTATTAGTACTTGTTGAGGCAAAACCCGCAACAAGGTCAAGAATACCATCTAATAACACAAACACACCAAACATGGTCACCAGTGAAATTAGTGTGATCTCAGGCCAAACCAATGCCAGCACACCAAAAATAAGGGCAAATAATCCGCGTAAGGCAAAAACCCACCAATTTTTTGTAAAGATTGAAAACATCTCTTAAGTCCTCCTTGTGTAATTTCTAAAATTTTCCAGAACGATCCAAAGCACTCGGTAAAACTATCTGCTACCTGATATATATTTTACTACGATTTTCCAGCTAATAGCCCCTTTTCCACAACTCAGGAAATAATTGAAAGGTAAAAATCGCGCTTGACATCGAACGTATGTTCGTGTATTATTAGTACAAAGAATTAGCACAAATGAGCGATACTATTTTAAGGAGCCTGAAATGATGGCAAGAAAAAAGACAGGGCTGGGCGAAAGACATAAAAAGATTCTAAAGTTTTTAGAAAAATTTCAAACTAAAAACGGCTATCCACCCTCAATCAGGGAAATTGGTGAAAACACCAACATCAGCTCCACCTCAGTGGTTAATTATTATCTAAACCAGCTTGAGGAAATGAATTATATTGAACGTGAAAGCAATGTCTCCCGCGGGATAAAATTGCTAAAAACCCTGGAAGGCAACCTTGTTGATGCCGCCCAAAA
>LGHA01000168.1 GCA_001508595.1 Anaerolineaceae bacterium 46_22
GTTTTTCTGAGAGTTGAGCCAAACCTCTGGGAACCCATTGATAAGGCTTTGATAAATCGTCAATTGCCAGGCTTTGTTCGGACAGAGCAAACCATTCAACCCCCGAGATCAATTATGATCGACATTGATACATCAGAAGAAGCTTTGCTGATGGGGATGAAGTCAAAAACACGCTATAACATCCGCCTGGCGGAACGTAAAGATGTCGTGGTCAGCCCCAGTGACGATGTAGAAAGCTTCCACAAAATGATGCTGACCACCGGCAGCCGGGATGAATTTGGCATTCACAGCCGGGAATATTATCAACGCGCTTATGAGATCTTTTCTAAAAACGACGCCTGTGTTTTATTGATTGCAAGATTTCAAGAAAAACCGCTTGCTGGTCTGATGGCTTTCGCCCAGGGTGAAACAGCCTGGTATTTATACGGCGCTTCCAATAATCAAGAGCGCAATCGCATGCCCACCTATTTATTACAGTGGGAAGCAATGCGCTGGGCAAAGACAAAGGGCTGCAAACAATACGACCTGTGGGGGGTACCGGATTACCCTGAAGAAAAGCTCGAAGAACAATTTGTTGAGCGCTCAGAAGGTCTATGGGGCGTTTACCGATTCAAGCGCGGTTTTGGCGGCGAGGTCCGACGCACCATTGGCACCTGGGATCGTGTTTATCGACCAGGTATTTACAAACTTTATCAATTGTGGGCAAGATACCGCCCGACATCCGCTGCCTGATTTAGAGGAGGCACTTTTTTGGAATTACTTGATGTCAAATCTTCAGGAGACTGGAACGAAAAAATCGAAGCCCTGCCCGGGGCACATGCCCTACAGACCTGGCAGTGGGGGCAGGTAAAATCTCGTTTTGGCTGGCAGCCGCGTCACCTCCTTTGGCGAAATGAAAACGCCAAAATCGTCGCAGCCGCCCTGGTTTTGCAGCGAAGAATTGACCCGGCTGGACTGCCCGTTGGAATGAGTGTGATGTACACTCCACGCGGTCCCTTGCTGGACTGGTCTGATACTGCCCTGGGTAAAAAAGTACTGGATGACTTACAGAGTTTTGCGGAACAAAAAAAGGTGATCTTTTTAAAGATTGACCCTGATTTACCCATCGGTTACGGCATCCCTGGGGATAAAAGTGATGAACCTAACCCCATAGGAGAAGCTGTGAAGCAATCCTTGAAGAAGCGCGGCTGGCTGTTCTCCGATGAACAAATTCAATTCAAAAACACCGTGGTGGTTGATCTCAACGAAGACCAGGATGCAATGCTCATGCGGATGAAATCCAAAACCCGCTACAACATCCGCCTGGCTGAACGCCGCGGCGTGAAAGTGCGCACAGGCAGCATCACCGACATTGATTTGCTTTACAAGATGTATGCACACACCGCAGTTCGTGATGATTTCCTTATTCGCGGTGAGGATTATTACAGGGCGGTGTGGGAACGCTTTTTTACTGACGATCTGGCTGCACCATTAATTGCAGAAGTGGAAGGTTCCCCGGTTGGTGCGGTTGTCATCTTCCGCTTTGGTGGCAGGTCCTGGTACATCCACGGCATGTCCCTGGATGAACATCGCGAGAAAATGTTCAATTACCGATTGCAGTGGGAAGCCATGCTGCACGCAAAGAAAGCTGGTTGTTATCAATACGACATGTGGGGTGCCCCGGATACCTTTGATGAAAGCGATCCCCTTTGGGGGGTTTATCGCTTCAAAGACGGGTTTGGCGGGCAGGTCCTCCGAACCCTGGGCGCATGGGATTATCCTGTACGACCTGTCTTATATCCCTTGTACACCCGAATTCTTCCCCGCATTCTTGGATGGATGCGCCAGCGCAGGAAAAAAGATACAAAAAGGAGTTTAAGCGCATGAAACCACGCATTGAATTTGCCCACTTACCCACTAAAATTGAAGCCTTACCAAGATTATCAGCTGCCTTGCAAGGACCAAGGCTTTATGTCAAACGGGATGACCAGACCGGTCTCGCCTTTGGCGGCAATAAAACGCGCAAATTGGAGTACTTGCTGGCAGAAGCGCGAAACCAGGAGGCTGACCTGTTGATCACTGCTGGTGCGGTGCAATCGAATCACTGTCGGCAAACTGTAGCAGCCGCGTCACGCTTCGGGTTTGACTGCATCCTGGTCTTGTTTGGCGAGCCGCCTGACCCCCCGGACGGCAATCACCTTTTACATTATCTACTCGGGGCTGACATCGTTTTCACAGAACGCGAAAATGTTAAGGACAAACTTGAAGAAGTATTTCAGAAGGGGCAAACGGATGGACGGAAACCCTATTTGATCCCTTATGGCGGCTCCAACCCCACTGGCGCAATGGGATATGTCAACGCCATGCTGGAACTTGCCCAACAGGATCCGACACCGGATTGGATCATCTTCCCCAGCTCCTCAGGGGGCACGCAAGCCGGGATGATGGTTGGCGGGCGCATCAGCGGTTACACTTGTAAGATTTTGGGGATCAGTGTGGACGAACCTGCCAGTGCGCTTAAAGCCAATGTGGCAAAATTAGCAGCGGATACAGCGGCATCTCTCGGTAAAGATTGGAAATTTACTGAGGATGAGGTGCTGGTAAATGATGACTATACCGGTGGGGGTTACGCTGTGATGGGTGAACCAGAAATTGAAGCGATCAGGTTGTTTGCACAAAAAGAGGCCTTGCTCCTGGACCCGGTTTATACCGGCAGGGCTGCAGCCGGTCTGATTGGCCTAATCCGCAAAGGATTCTTCGACACATCCGATACGGTTCTGTTCTGGCACACCGGCGGCGGTCCAGCTTTGTTCGCGAATAAATACCAGGAAAAGTTAGTGTGAATTGTGAATGGTGAATTGTGGGTGGGGAATGGTGATTGGTCCGTTTATATTCTATAGTAATTCACGAAAATTTCGCTAACCCCCAAAAAAACATCATAGACCGGAGAACGGGTTTTAACCCGCTTTGTTAGATTTATTTATATTAGTTTTAGAAGAACTAAATATATTGCTAAATCCCAATATTTGCAGACTAAAGTCTACGCTCCGGATGGTCAAGCACATTACAAAAGTAGGGGCTCGGCATGCCGAGCCCCTACGTATATAAATATACTCATTTAATCGGACTAAAATGTGAGCTACAACCCTGCGGCATCCCGAAGGAGATCGGCTTTATCGGTCTTTTCCCAGGTCAAATCCAGGTCGTCGCGACCGAAATGCCC
>LGHA01000169.1 GCA_001508595.1 Anaerolineaceae bacterium 46_22
ACCAGGTGCGCCAGGGCAGCCGTCGGGAGGGATTCGATTTCACCATCGATGATCTGTAAAAAAGCTTCCATGCCGGGATTGTGACCAACGATCAAAACTGTATCATCATCGTCGCTCAAATCGCTTAATACATCAACAAAATCTTCTGGTTCTGCCATGTAAAGTTCATCAGTAAAGATGATGCGATTTTCATAATCAAGGGCGTCAACAATCACTTCCACGGTTTCCATTGCCCTTGTGGCTGACGAAGAGAGGATCACATGTGGGTAAAGATCGTTTTTGTCGAGTTCCTGGGCAATGATTTTGCTGTCTCGTCTGCCGCGTTTCTTGAGGGGACGTTCGTGATCTGACAGGCTGCTGTCCTTCCAGCTTGATTTTGCATGACGCATGAGTAAAAGGGTTTTCATCCTAGCTGCTCCTTTTAATAGCTTGAATTCGAAGAAAATGATAACACAGGTTGTAAAATTATTGCGATGAAAGAAGGATTCTTTATGCGTTTATCTTATTTTTTCTTTTACTGTAAATTTCGGCAGCTTCCACAGCAGCCTGGATATGCTCAATGTTGATATCTGACGGCAGTGTGCAATCTGCACCGATCATCAGGTTCTCAACGCCAAAGTTATCGATAATGTCAAAAACATTTTGCTGGATTGCCTCAACGGGTCCATCAACAATGACGCCCATGTTGTCCATCCCACCCAGAATGGTACGATTGAATAATTTTTTTCCAGCTGCAAGGGGGATATTGTTTTTCGCTGTGGCAGCCCAGTTGATAACATCGCCAGGATAATTACTGTAATGATGAAGGCGAATATTATCCCTGCAAATGTGTGTGATATTCAGTTCCCCTTTATCTTTAATTGTATTCAGGACGGTGAGGTCATGGGGTTTGATAAAATCCATGAAAATCTGCTCTTCAAAACGGTCTGCTTCACCGCCCTGGGCAGAAAAATAAATGCCGTCTGCGCCAGCATCCAAACACGCTTCGGCGAATATGGCTAAACTCTCTGCGATGGTTTTCAAACCGATGTTAACGGATTGTGGGTCTGCTTTTAGATGTTCGGTGACCAGCTTTCCGGAAGCATGATTGCCAGAGGAATAAGGGTTGAAAATTGTGGTTGTGGTCAGGCAAGCGCCACCCAGAGCATTGGTGATCATTTTAATCTCGTCAAGCTGCTCCTGGAAGAAATCACTTTCTAACGGTGCGGGTTTGATTTTACGCCAATCGGAAGGGTTTTTTATTTCAATGTCAACCCTGTACGGGTGTTCATTCATAATTTTTAGAAAATCAATGCCCGATTTGTGGAAATAGTCCAAATGGGCTTTGACAGAGTCTTTGCCCCTTATTTTCCCTTTTGGAGGAAAATGGTACCAGAAGCTGACGGGGACCCGGTCTGGTTTTTCGCCATTAATTGCTGTCCATACACGTTGAATTTTATTCATTTTTTTACCTCCCCTTGATTTTACCTGATGTGGTTTTTAAATGTTGAACTGCAGAATGGATTATTCCGCAGTTCAACAAAGCACCATTAAGGAGAGTCTATCCGTATTATTGGATCAGACAAAATTATTATTACCGATTTCTGGACGGAAGTTAAATTTTTGTATAGGCTTTGGATTGTCCCTTGAACCTTGAGATTGTTTAACGATGGAGAAGGCGTCTTTTTGAAAAATTTTTGTTTGAAATAGGGGGATTTCATCAGGACTGAAGAATAAAAAAAGAGAGAACGGAATTTATCCTTTCTCTCGATATAACCAAGCTATAGACTTATTTTTTCTCTTTGCGTTTTCCATGGGCGATTGCATAAATCACGAGTGCAAAAATACCCAGGGAAGCGCCCACCAGCACAGACCATGCCCATTTGGGGAGTTCAACAAAGGGTTCTGGCAAGCTTACGGGGGGTACCTTTGCCGCTGACCAGTTGACATTGTGTGCACGGGCACCTTCCATATTGGTTTCAGAAAAGTCTGCCCCCTCAACATTTAAGGAAGTCAATCGGATATTTGCCAGGTTGGCACCTGTGAAATCCGCATCCTGGAAGTTGGAACGGATGATGCCAGCGTTTCGCAAATTGGCATTTTTGAAGCTTGCTTGTTCCGCATCCACACCGATCAGGGCAGATTCATGGAGGTCTGTTTCTGTAAATTCTGTCTTAACCAGATCACCGCCGATAAGAACCGTGTTATGCATAGCGGCTTTGTAAAGCTTTGCCCGGTAAAAATTTGAGCTCATGAATAAGCCATGAGAGAGGTCTGCATCAGACAGGTCTGTTTTGCGCAGAATCGCCCCAATGGCAGATAAGTTTCTTAATTTCATACCAACCAGTTTCGCACCTGAAAGATCTTGCTTGGCACGGATCGCCTGGCGTGCATCCTCATCGCTGACAGGTTGAACGACTTCTGAAGCTTTTTTCTCGATTTTAATTTCCTGTGTCATAGTAGTCTCCCCTTATATTTTATCGAATTTTCAGCTTTCAATCAACCTTTTTGACTTACCAAATCCACTGATGACCTGACGGACTTTGGGTTGCCCATAGTAATTGACCTGTCCCAAGCCAGAAATTGTGATGTCCAGGCTGTCCTGAACACGCAGGGTGGCATTGCCCTGTCCGGATATGGTGATTTGTGCGGTTTGGCTTGCAAGGTTTGCGGCATCAACATCAGCTGACCCTGATACTCGGAGCTTATGCTCATCTGCCCGGCCTGAAATTTTAAAGTCGCCACGGCCGCTGATGCTGGAATCCAGCACCTTAGACTCGAGCTTGTCAATGGTGATATTCCCAAGGCCGGAAACTTTAAGCTTCAAGTTGTCAGCGGTTAGCGCGCTGCACTGCAAGGTGCATTTGCCGCTTACCTTGATTTCCGAGATGTCTGTAAACGTCAGGTGGTAGATTATCCTGTGTTCCTCGTTATTGAAGACTGAAGAGATCACCTTCCCAATTCGATTGAGCCAATCATCATCAATGCCCAATACCAGTGTGTCACCACGCACCTCAGCGATCAGTTCTGAAAGCAGTTCTTGATCAGCTTCAATGGTGAGTGATTCGGACTTGCCCTGGGTCAGGATCAGGGTCCCGAAGTCCCGGAAGGAGATTTTATTAAAGAGTCTACTGAAAAAACGACTGGACAAATTTTATCCTAATTATCGATTCGCGAAAAATTGAAGTTTCACCTATAATTATAACCAGGACAGTTCAAAA
>LGHA01000170.1 GCA_001508595.1 Anaerolineaceae bacterium 46_22
ATCATCAATATCAAAGACGTGACCGGTGTAAATGCCCTCAACATGCTCTATGACTCAATCACCAACCGTTATACCTTTAAGTTAGAAGTGGATGGTGAGGAAAAAGAAATGACTCGCGGTGAGATTTCCGCCCTGGTCAAGGAAGACGATCCGGATTTACGCGCCCGTGCCTACCAGGAATTATTCCGTGTCTATCAACAGGATGCGCCTATCCTGGGACAAATTTACCAGGCAATTTCGCGGGACTGGCGTAACGAGAACCTCAATTTACGCGGCTTTAAGAAACCCATTTCTGTTCGCAACCTGGTCAATGACATCCCTGATGAGGTAGTTGAAACCCTTTTAGATGTCACCAAAAAGAATTCAAAGCACTTTCACCGCTTCTTCCAATTAAAAGCCAAACGGCTTGGGATGGATAAGCTTCGCCGTTATGACATCTATGCCCCGGTTGAGAAATCCGATAAAAAATATGAATTCAACCAGGCAGCTGAAATTGTGCTCGACTCCTTTTACGAATTTGATCCCAAATTCGGTGATATGGCACAGAAAATTCTGGGCGAGAACCATGTCGACAGCGAAGTACGCAAGGGTAAAATGAGTGGTGCGTTTTGTGCCACAATTGAACCTGCTCTGACCCCCTGGGTTTTGCTTAATTACCAGGGACGCCCGGATGATGTCGCGACCATGGCGCACGAACTGGGGCACGGCATCCACTCCCTGATGGCACAGGAACACAGTGCGTTCACGCAGCACGCCTGCCTGCCCCTGGCTGAAACAGCCTCTACATTTGGCGAAATGATGCTGATCGACAAATTACTTTCACAGGAAACCAACGAAGCAGTCCGGCGTGATCTCCTGTTCCGCCAGATGGACGACGCCTTTGCCACAATCTTACGGCAGAATTACTTTGCCCTGTTTGAAAAAGAAGCACATGAGAGGATCGCCCAGGGAGCGCAGGTCAGCGACCTGGCTGATGCCTACCTCAAAAACCTGAAGAGCGAATTTGGCGATTCTGTGGAAATATCCGATGAATTCCGCTGGGAATGGATCATGATCCCCCATATTTTCAACGTGCCATTTTATGTCTATGCCTATGCCTTTGGCCAACTGCTGGTGCTCTCGCTCTACAAGCAGTACCAGGAAGAGGGCGAATCCTTCAAACCCCGCTATATGAAAATCCTTTCCGCAGGCGGCTCAATCGCTCCGGTTGAACTGCTTGCCAATGCCGGCATTGATGTGACAACGGCCGAATTCTGGCAGGGCGGCTACGATGTGATTGACGAGATGGTAACAAGGTTAGAAGCCTTAACCTGAGGTTTTAAGAACGCCTGATAAATCATAAGCCCGATTCTTTCGGATTTAAAATAATCTAAAAAGAATCGGGCTTAAATGTTAAAACACCAAAATGATTGCTTCCACAAATCCGTTATCGTTTCTCAATTTTCTCAACAGAATGTCTTTGATAGGCGACAATCAATCCAAGCGCCAGTCCCAGGATGGTGGTGTAGACGGTAACAACGGTCTTTCCCCATTCTTCAAAAATTAATTTTCGCAATTCCAGACCGAGCAAAAAGACGGCAAATATGACAAAGACTCTAAGGAAATCCTTCAGCATGTCTCTGAAGGGCGCTTTCTTCCAATATTGAACTGCAACTGTAACACCCGCCGCAACGAGCGCCAGTGCTGCTGCCATCAAATAGGAATAGGCTGGCGGTGTGCCTGGATGTTTGTAAAACAAGCCGTAGTACAAGCCTAAAGCAGCGCCAACAAGTAAATAAATGAGATATGTACGAATTCCAATTTTTTGTTCTGGTTTTTTCATAAGCATAACCTTCCAATTTCTTATCAATAATGCCGGGCAAATTTACTCCGGGCTTTCACTTTTTCTGAAGCCTCTAAAACTGAGCAACAATAAGCCCAGTCCAATCAAACCAAAGATCAAATTCAACAACCAAACGGCGCGAATATCAAACCATTCAAAGACCATTCCTGCAAGGCCGGCACCCAAAGCTGCACCGATGCCGCTCATCGCAGCATTATACAGCCCTTGCCCCGTTGCCCGCCATTTCGGGCTGATGTGCTTGTCAATGAAGGAAACACCGATCACCATAAAACCCACCACAGCCACACTGTGCAAGATTTGTGTTGGCAAAACCCAGTTGGGATTTTTAATAAAAATGTACGACAACCAACGAATAGGCAGCACCATGGCGCCAATAAAGATCATGCGCCGCATTGAAAAGCGCTTCAATAAGAATGGGATTGCCGCCATCATTGGTATTTCAATCAGGGCCTGGAGCGCAATGGTTGAGCCAACCATCCATGATGAAGCGCCAAGGAATTGGAGAAAAAGCGTTTGGTAATTCAAAACAACGTTGATCGTTGCACCGATGAAGACGCTCCCAAGTAAGAAAACAGCAAAACTGGGATTTTTTATTAGGAAATCAAGACTCTTAAAATCCGAGTGGGAATTTTCAAGTCCCCATTCAGAGAGGCCCAAGCTCAATCCTGCCTGGAGAAAGTACAGGACAGCAACCAACCAGACGAAATAAGTCAATAATTGATCAATAAACAGCCCGCCAATCAACATGCTTGAGACAGCAAAAGCCAGGGATCCCCACAAACGAATTAGGCTGTAATCATCTGGCTTCTGCGTTTCCTCCAGATAGTCCAGCACAAGTGCAGTGCTTATCGGCATAAGCGGAGCCTGCATTGCAGCTAAAAGCACGGCACAAACAAAGGCAAGCCAAAAAGATGGGGCATATCCCAGGGCTAATGCTGCCAGCCCTGCGCCAATAGAGCCAAAAAACAATAGGCGCTTGCGTGTGTTGAAAACATCGCTCAAATAACTCCAGAGCGGCTGAAAAACCAATATCGTAATTGGCATAGCCCCCAGCAGCAAGCCAATTTGAGCGCCAGAATAGCCTTTCTCGTAAAGAAACACTGCCAGGTAGGGGCCAATGACGCCCATGACGAGATATTGGAAGAAAAAATAAATTTTATATTTTGTTTTCATAAGTCCTCAAGCAAACTCTGATAAGTATACCGCCTTCACGCCGGGGACATGAATAACAATTTTTTCAATACAAACAATAAAAAAAGATTAGCGGGACTTCAATTTTTCAAGTAAATATCACAGTGTGGAATACGCCATTTGAAATTCTAAAAAGTGTACTCCGATCATGAAAAATGCAATTTT
>LGHA01000016.1 GCA_001508595.1 Anaerolineaceae bacterium 46_22
TGAAGGGTACGGCTTATCCGAAGCACCTACAGCGACGCACTGCAACCCGGTTTTAGGAGAGAATCGTGAGGGTTCTATTGGGCTGCCTTTGCCGAATGTTGATTGCAAGATTGTTGATATTGAAACTGGGGAAAGAGAATGTTCTATTGGTGAAGCAGGGGAGTTATGGGTCAGGGGTCCACAGGTGATGGCTGGGTACCATCAGCGTCCTGAAGAATCAGCTAATACGCTTGTTGGCGGCTGGCTGCGCACAGGGGATGTCGTACGTATGGATGAGGATGGTTATTTTTACATCGTGGACCGCAAAAAAGATGTGATAAAAGTGGGTGGGTTCCAGGTTTGGCCAAACGAAATAGAAGCGGTGTTATTTCAGCATCCGAAAATTCGTGAGGCAGCTGTTGCCGGGATCACGGAAACGGATGGGTCAGAGGTTCCAAAAGCATGGGTGGTCTTACGTGAAGGACAAACTGCAACCGCCGAGGAACTGACATTATTTTGTGATCGTTTCATGACAAGATATAAGATTCCCCGGTACTTCGAATTTCGAGAAAGCCTGCCGCGGACAAGGGTTGGGAAAGTCCTCCGGTGTGAGCTTGTCGCCGAACATTACCGATCGAAGACATAAAAAAAGGCTGCGAGATTTTCGCAGCCTTTTTTTTGGGTTTACTTTTATTAGAGGTTGACGATTTCTGGAATGCCGCCATTTTTCTCAACAGGTGTGGGGAAGATTTCATACAAAGCATCTGCGTCCAGGGTTTCAACTTCCAGGAGTTTCTTTGCAATTTTATCCAATTCTTCCCGGTACTGGATCAAAATGTCCTTGGATCGTTTATATGCATCCTGAACAATATTTTGAATCGCCGTGTCAATTTTCTCAGCGATATGTTCTGAGTAGTCCCTTTGTTCAGAGATTTCACGACCCAGGAAGACCAGTTCCTCTTTTTTACCATAGACCATCTGGCCTAATTCCTCGCTCATTCCCAGGCGCATGACCATCGTTCTTGCCAGCTTTGTGACACGTTCAAGGTCGTTTGACGCGCCAGAGGTGATGTCGTTGAAAACAACTTCCTCTGCTGCGCGTCCACCCAGGAGGCCAATCATGTCGCTCATGATCTGACGGCGTGATTTCAGCACGCGGTCTTGTTCAGGGAATGCCATTGTGTAGCCGCCAGCGTCCCCACGGGAAATGATGGATACCTTTTGGACTGTGTCAGCTTCGGGGAGTGCGTTGAGAACCACGGCGTGCCCTGCTTCGTGATATGCGATGATCTTCTTCTCATCCTCGTTGATCAAGCGGCTTTTCCGTTCAGGTCCGGCAATAACACGTTCAATGGCTTCCATAAACTCAGAATGCTCAATAATTTTCTTGTCACGGCGCGCTGCCAGGATGGCTGCTTCGTTGACAAGGTTTTCAATATCCGCACCAACAAAACCGGGGGTTGATCGGGCGATGTCGTATAAATCAACATCGGGAGAGACGGGTTTACCCTTGACATGAACGTTTAGGATTTGTTCTCTGCCTTTGATATCCGGGCGATCCAGCACAACCCGTCGATCAAAGCGACCAGGGCGGAGAAGGGCGGGGTCGAGGATATCGGGGCGGTTTGTCGCTGCAATGATGATCACATTGGTGTCAGTATCGAAGCCATCCATTTCAACCAGCAGCTGGTTCAGGGTCTGCTCGCGTTCGTCATGGCTGCCGCCTAACCCAGCACCACGGTGGCGTCCAACCGCGTCGATTTCGTCCACAAAGACAATGGCGGGGGAATGTCGTTTAGCCTGTTCAAAAAGATCGCGAACACGGCTGGCACCAACGCCTACAAACATTTCAACGAACTCAGAGCCAGAAATTGAGAAGAACGGAACCCCAGCCTCGCCGGATACAGCTTTTGCCATGAGCGTTTTTCCTGTGCCGGGTGCACCAACGAGGAGAACACCTTTGGGGATGCGAGCACCAAGTGCAATGAATTTTTGAGGTTCGCGCAAAAATTCTACAACTTCTTGCAGCTCTTCCTTTGCCTCATCGACACCTGCCACGTCCTCAAACGTTACTGTGGGGTGATCACCGGAAAACATACGGGCTTTGGATTTCCCAAAGGACATGGCTGCGTTGTTGCTTCCCTGCGCCTGCCTGAAAATAAAAAATAACATACCAATAAAGAGCAGAAATGGCAAAATGTAACTGGCGATCGAAACGATTCCCAGGACCGGGCTGGGCAATTTGATATCAATGGATACTTTATCTGCAGAAAGATCTTCTGGCTGGACGCCGAGTTCAACCAATTGCTCGATCAGCGGTGAACTTGGGTCTTTTGTGGACGTCTTGATTTCATCGCTGTTTTTATACGTGATCTCTAAGAAGCTGTCATCTTCAATGATCGAGTCGATTTTGCCAGCTTTCAGATCGGTGGCAACCTGATTGATTGGGATTTCATCTACGCCTGCAGCTTGTTGATTTACAGTAAAGAATACCATCGCAATAATTGCTATAAAAAGCATTATATAGATGATAAACGATTGGTTTCCTGATTTCACTTAGTCCTCCAGAATTAAAAATTTTCTATCTTAAATTTTTACTTTGGTATTATACCAACCGGAATAGGGGTTTACCAGTATTTTGTATAATAGTTAATAAATCTTATAGAATTGGGCAAATGAGATGTTTTGACGGCGAAATCAGCTTGCTTATTCAGGTAATTCTGTAAACTGGTTTAAGATTGGATGGCATTCACTGCAGCCAACATAAGGGTCTTCAACGACCTGGTGGCTTTTCGTACAGTATGCAGAAATTTTAACTTTCTGACCAATGCCTAAAAAGCCTGATTTTATTTCGCCAGAGAGGATCATATGGGGGCAGGTGTTTGCCTTGACGATGTCCGGAACCGGGCAGGTCTTGCAGTGCTTGATTTCCCAGGGCGGGTTCGAATCCACAATCAAGCGGCATTCTTCATGGTGCCGGCCGCGATGGTAATCACCATAGAAATAGGGACATTCTTTGCCAGTTATAGGAACTTTCATAAACTGCCTCACTTGTGATCGATTCCCCTGGTGGGGGGATAACGAGTGATGAAATTGCCAGTTTAGACTCTTGTGACGTATTCGCCGTTGCGTGTATCGACGCGAATGGTGTCCCCTTGCTCGACAAAGGAGGGCACCTGAACCTCTAAACCTGTTTCTGTAATGACTTTTTTGGTCACACCGGTGGCGGTATCGCCGCGAACGGAGGGCTCAGCTCTTGTGATCAGGAGGTCTACCGAGGTGGGTAATTCGACATCGAGGGCTTCTGTGGTGTAAAACATAAGCTTTACATCCATGTTGGGTTTCAAGAATTCAGCCTGGTCACCAACGATCTCTTTGTTGACGGGATATTGTTCGTAGGTCTGATTGTCCATAAAATAGAAAAACCGGTCGTCTGCATACAGGAACTGGGCGTTGTGATAATCCAGCCGCACATCCTGCACGCGATTGCCGGAGTTGAAAGTCATATCCAGTGTCGTGCCCTTGCGAAGGTCACGAGCTTTAATTCGAATCGTCGCCTGCCCGCGGCCCGGTTTGTTGTGGGCATAATCTAATACTTTATATAAACTGCCGTCCTGCTCAAAGGTTACACCTTTGCGTAATTCATTTACGTCAATCATATATTTGTTCTTCCTTCTAAATCATCTAATAAAAATAGCTAAAGGATTATAGCGCACTCCTGAGAGCTTTACAAGTCGTTTGGCGCTTGCAAGGGGCAATTTACAGCAATGATTATCATGAAAATGATTTATTTTTATTGTATAGTTGCCGCTCGAACTGTTTAACCTCATTAGTGGGTTGTTGACAGGTATGACCCAGGCAAACATAGGCTGTTGGGAGATCGT
This sequence comes from Anaerolineaceae bacterium 46_22, assembly GCA_001508595.1. GTDB lineage: Bacteria > Chloroflexota > Anaerolineae > Anaerolineales > Anaerolineaceae > Brevifilum. Next base: position 3,864 of record LGHA01000016.1, read on the forward strand.
CAAGCATGTTGCGGTCCTCCAGTAGGCTTGGGAGTTCCTTGGTTTCACCCATGCCGCCATACCTTGATGCGATCACGCTGTCAGGACGATATTTGCTCCGATAAATCTTGAGGAAGGGTTCGATTGTTTCCACACCCCCGCTGCTGACCAGAGCAATCTGCTGCGCGGGATGACTCATGAGGTCAGCCATTTCTAACCAATATCCAAATCCGGAGGGATAATTCCTGGCTTGCGAATATACCATCCTGACCATATTTATGAATTGCTCCAGGGATTCGGTGTCGTGCTCATACTGCGCCAAGAGCCAATGAGCCTTCGCTGCAAGGGCATTGCCTGAGGGAACAGCATTGTCCTGTAGATTTATTGGACGCAGGAGCAAATCAGAAAGGTTTGCATGTGTATCATAGTAAAGATGCCCCTCTCCCTTGAATTCAGAGCGCATGATCCCAAAAATCTCCCTCATCTTTGAAAAAATAGATGGCGAGAAGTCAATCTCATAGACTGCACGCAAAGCTAAAACCATCCCGGCGTAATCTTCAAGGGTACCGGGGTTGTCTGCTTTTCCCTGGCTCCAGGACCGCATTAAACTACCAGTTTTATCCTGGAGATGGGTCAGCAGGAAATTAAGCGCATCCTTTGCTGCGGTAAGGTATCTCTCTTGCTCAAGCAATAAGCCCGCTTCAGCAAAAGCCTGGATCACCAATGTATTCCAGGATGTGATGATCTTGTCATCTTTAGTGGGTGGGGCAAGCTTTTTTCTGGTCTCTCTCAGAATTGAGAAAATTAAGGATAGTTCTCCAAGCAAGTTGTCGATCCCCGTATTTAGTTTTTCTGCAAGCACATGCAAATTATCTTTATAACGAAGGATCAATAAACCATCCTCAAAGTTTCCTTCTCCAGGCAAATCCATCGTATTTTGCATTAGTGTTAACTGTTCTTGAGATAAGGCATGCTTCAAGGCATCCATTCGCCAGGCGTAGTAACGACCTTCTCCATCAACGGTATCAGCATCCAGGCTGGCATAAAAGCCGCCATCCGGGTGAGCCAATTCCCTCAGGATAAAATCTAAAGTATTTGTTGCGACATGTTTGTAAACAGAGTCACCGGTTAGTGCAAAAGCATGTAAATAGACCTGGGCAAGCAAAGCATTGTCATAAAGCATCTTTTCGAAATGGGGTACCAGCCAGCTGGCATCCGTGCTGTATCGATGAAAGCCGCCGCCGACGATGTCATACATGCCTCCCTGAGCCATGTGATTAAGCGAATGGATTGCCATTTGTTGTGCAATATGGTCCCCTTTCATCGCACGTTGAATCAAGAATTGGATCAGCATGGCTTGAGGGAATTTGGGGCCGTTTCCCCATCCACCCCTTTGCCAGTCATAATTTTGATAAAGATCCTGAACGATAGAATCCAGATTAATCATTTGTTTAGCATTGTCAGGCACTTGAAATTGGGACTGTACAGCGCTTGTCAGCACCTGAGCATTTTTTTGTACCGCCTGAGGATTGTTATGCCAAACATCGATCACAGATCTTAAAACCTGTGTGAATGATGGCATGCCATATGCGGAAATGGGAGGAAAGTAAGTGCCGCCGTAAAATGGTTTGAGGTCCGGGGTTAAAAACACGCTCATTGGCCATCCCCCCCGGCCTGTCAGAGCAACGACAGCGCGCATATAAATATCATCCAGGTCGGGGCGTTCTTCACGATCCACTTTGATGCTGATGAAATGCTCATTTAGAATTGATGCTGTTTGTGGATCTTCGAAGGATTCGTGTGCCATGACATGGCACCAATGACACGCAGCATACCCGATGCTCAGAAAGATCGGCTTATTTTCAACGCTTGCTTTTGTTAACGCCTCTTCACCCCAGGGGTACCAATCAACAGGATTATCCTGGTGTTGGCGGAGGTAGGGGGAGGATGCATTTTTCAATCTATTTGTCATAAATATTTCCCATGAATATGGTCCAGTGCAAAAGGGACTTGATTTGATGGATTAAAAGCTTTATAAGTAAACTGCATTATAATTTTATTGGATTTTTTAATAATATGATACGCCTGGGTCCTGTCTTTTCGTAACCTACCGGCAGCCTTTTGGTTAATCTAAGTGATAGTATCAATTTATTTTGAGAGGACATGATGATTACAGTAAAGAAAATTGACTTAAATTCAAAATCAGAGATCAACCGCTTTGTCCAGTTTCCCTTCGATTTATATGAGGGTCATCCCCAATGGGTGCCGCCTTTTATTTCCGATGTACGAACGATGTTAAACCCTGAAAAGCATCCGTATTATGAGCACTCAGATGCCGAATTTTTTATCGCAGAGAGGGAAGGCGAGGTCGTGGGCAGGATTGTTGCCCTGGAAAACAAACCTTTCAATCAGTACCATGATAAGAAGGATGCCGAGTTTTACCTTTTTGAGTGCATTAATGACCAGGAAGTTGCTAACGCCCTTTTTGAAACGGTCATTACTTGGGCACGGGAAAGGGGATTGAATAAGCTGGTCGGGCCGAAGGGTTTTGGTCCACTGGATGGTTATGGCATCCAAATTGAGGGGTTTGAGCATCGTCAAATGATGAATATGATGAATTATAACTATCCCTATTATCGAGACCTTGTTGAAAACCTGGGTTTTGAAAAAGTAGTCGATTTTGTCTCCAGCTATATTCAACCCCAAGATTTCCAATTGTCTCCGAAAGTGCGAAAAGCAGCCGAAATTGCCAAAAAGCGCGGCTCTTTTACCGTATTAAATTTCAAGAACAAACGGGAATTGTTAAAGTGGGCAGATTCCATTGGAGAGGCTTATAACAAAGCTTTTGTGGACAATTGGGAATATTATCCGCTGTCTCAAAATGAGATTGATTTTGTGGTGAAGAATGTCATGACCATTGTTGATCCGGATTTGATTAAAATCATCACCAAAGATGAAAAAGTTGTTGGCTTTGTCTTGCCGTTCCCGGATGTTTCTGCGGCTATGCAGAAAAACAAGGGGAAGCTAGGACCTTTAGCGATATTGCGGCTGCTGATGGAGATCAAGCAAACGGATTGGATTGCTTTTAATGGGGTTGGAATATTACCAGAATATCATGGGCTGGGAGGTAATGCCATCATGTATGTTGAACTTGAACAATCAATGCATGCGAACGACCAATTTGTTCATGCGGAATTGACCCAGGTTGCGGAAACCGCTGAGCAGATGCGGAAAGACCTGAAAAACCTTGGTGTGAAATTTTATAAAAATCATCGTGTTTATCAACGGGATATTTAAATTGTTTCTATCCCAATTGTTGTGTTCACTGTGAAAGAGAAGTTAAGATGGAAAATGAAAAATCATCGATCAGTCTCATTAAAATTTTATTGATCATTTTGCTGGTTACCGTCATAGGTTCGATCCTGTTTTTTGCATTTACGATTAATCGAACTATTAACGCTGCAGTCTCACCTATACAGAATGTCAACCGCTCGATCAGCACCCAGGTTTCAAAATTGCTTAATCCCACGCCGACTGTCATCCCTGATCCGGTAACGATTATTCGCGAAATTCAATCCCTGGCACGGCTGGAAACTATACAATACTCAATAGAAAAAGTGATCACGGCTGAGATCAACCAGGGCGTTTTTGGGCCGTTATTTGGTGATCGTTTATTGTTTGTTGCGCGCGGGTATGTGATTGCCGGGGTTGATCTTTCTAAAATTGGCACAAAAGATCTGCGTTTGGAAAATGGTGTATTACACGTTGTACTCCCAGAAGCCGAGGTTTTTGTGGCAACACTCAATAATGATGATTCCTTTGTTTACGATCGCACCACAGGAATATTACGCAAAAGTGACCAGGATTTAGAGACAAATGCACGGCAAGTTGCTGAGGGCGAGATCATGAAGGCTGCGCTTGAAGACGGTATTTTAGTACAGGCACAGCAAAACGCTGAAGTTTACCTGGAACGCTTGTTTAATACCCTGGGTTATCAGCAGGTTGTTTTTGAGGATTGAGGTTGCTTTTCGATGTGAGAATAGTTCTCTATGAAGCACTTAACAGACTAAAGGTTTGCTATAGCATCACTTTATTGTTGGCTTGAAAAAACTTAAGGAATTTCCAAATGGATAAAGAAATCAATATTGTTGTTAATGGTAAAGATGTCCGAGTAGAACAGAAGTATTTTGATTGGCCTTTGTTAAAATTCCTGCGAGAAGAACTTCGTCGGACGGGGACAAAGCAGGGCTGTGACAGCAAAGGCACCTGCGGTTTATGCAAGGTGATCATCGATGGGAAGGCAAGGATCTCATGTGTCAGAAAGATGTCAAGCCTGGATGGTGCTGTCATCGAAACCATTGAGAACCTGGCGGTCCATGACGGCATTCCGCACCCATTAATTCAAACCGTGATACAGGATGGCATTTTCCAATGCGGTTTCTGTGCATCCGGCGCAATTTTATCGGCAAAAGCCTTATTGGACGAAACCCTTAACCCATCAGACAAAGAGATTGAACGTGCAATTTCTGGCACTTTATGCCGTTGTGCAGGTCTTAACCGAATGGATCAATCCATTAAACGGGCTGCTGGCATTTTAAGGGGGGACATCGAGAGTACCTGGACAGAAGAAGACACCGCCAATGAATATATGAGCATTGAGAAGCTGACCGGTCAGAAAATTTATACTGATGACTTAAGCTTTGACGGCATGCTGATTGCAAAGGCAGTCAGGGCGAATATCCCGCATGGTAAAGTGAAAAAGATTGATGTCAGCGAAGCCGAAAAAATGCCCGGGATCGTGAAGGTCTTAACCAGCAAAGATATACCCGGAGAAAATATATATGGCCTGGTTGTGCTGGATCAACAGGTTTTTTGCGATGATGTGGTACGGTACGTCGGTGATACTTTAGCTTTGGTGATCGGCGAAACCGAAGAACAGGTCGAGGAAGCGATTAAAGCAGTCGATGTAGAAATTGAACCCTTAGCGGTTGTTTCCACAATTGCGGATGCGCTTAAAGCTGATGCACCTGTGTTACATACAAGGCTGAAGGATGTTTATCCAGATATGCCCAACGTCTTGAAACATTTTCACGTTCGAAAAGGAGATCCTGAAAAGGGTTTTGCAGAAGCAGATTTGATCTACGAGCAGCGTTATCGCGTCCCCTTTGTAGAACACGCTTACATGGAACCCGAAACCAGCATCGGCGTTTTGGAGGCCGATGGCACCGTCAAGGTTTATGTGGGCAGCCAGGGACCAGTAGAAGACCGTGAGCAGGTTGCACAGGTGTTGGGGCTCGAGGAAGAAAAGGTGCAAATTGCACACATGTACATGGGCGGGGGTTTTGGCGGAAAGGAAGACATCGCCGGCCAGATCCATGCGGCTTTGGCGGCGTATCGTACGGGCAAACCGGTTAAGGTGCAATGGAGCCGCGAAGAATCAATTGTTGTCAGTTATAAGCGGCATGCAGCAGAACTTTATTACAAAATGGGCATGACCAGGGATGGGAAACTCGTGGCAGCAGACGTGAAGGTTTATGGCGATACCGGCGCCTATGCCTCCGCTGGGGAGACGGTGCTGTTTCGCATGATGGCTTTTGCCTGCGGTCCCTACGAGATGCCCAATGTTGAAGTGAACACATACGCCGTTCACACCAACAACAACCCGGCTGGTGCGTTTCGAGGCTACGGCAGTCCACAGGTTGCCTTTGCAGCAGAAACACACATTCAGCATATGATTGACACATTGGGACTTGATCCCATTGAAACAAGGCTGATGCATGCACTTGACTACGGCAAGGCGACCATCACTGGTGATGTGCTGACTGAGGACGTCGGTGCAGGCATGGTTCAATGCTTGAACGCCCTGAAAACTGAATTAGAGAAAACAGAGATGCCGCAAGTCGGCGAGAATGAAAAACTGGGCGTGGGGATTGCCTGTGCGTATAAGAACGTCGGGCTTGGGATCAGCGTCCCAGATCGATCCAGTGCGCAGGTCAGCCTTGAAAAGGACGGCAGATTTTTGGTCAGGCACGGCGGCACGGATATGGGGCAGGGGTCGAACCAGGTTGTAGCGACCATTACCTCACGGGTGTTGGGAATTCCTTTGAAGGATATTCGCGTGCATACGGGGGATACCCGGGAAGATCCGCACGGAGGCATCACAACAGCCTCCCGGGCGACTTTTGTGACGGGAAATGCGGCAAAATTAGCTGCTGAGGGCTTGCGAGGAATGCTCTGGGAAACCATTTCACAAGAATTTGGGATTTCGGAAGATCTAATTGAAATTCGGGACGGCGTTTTTGTAAATAACGAGACAGGCGGCGAGATCATCCCCCTGAAAACCCTGTCATCCGGTGCAAGCCAGTTTGCATATATGGCAGATTATGAAGCACCGCAAACCCAGGCACCCTTTGAGGAAATCCCATCTTACCCTGGCGTACCGAAAGCACCCTTACACTTTGCCTATGACTTTGGGGCACAAGCTGCGATCCTGGCGGTGAACCTGGAAACCGGCGCAGTGAAAGTCCATAAGATCATTGCGGCGCACGACTCAGGAGAACCGCTTATTTATAAAAATGTTATCGGGCAAATAGAAGGGGCGGTGGTCCAGGGGCTGGGGTATGCATTGAGCGAAAACTTTATCATCGAAGAGGGCATGCCAAAGACGAAACGGTTAAAGGAATTAGGGCTGCTGCGCTTCAGGGATATCCCCGAGATTGTCGCCATCCCGATCACCGATCCGCACCCGAAGGGTCCCTTTGGCGCAAAGGGCATGGGAGAATTGGCGCTCTCACCGACTGCGCCAGCGGTGATTAATGCGATCCATGATGCGACAGGTGTGTGGGTGAGAGAACTGCCGGCGACTCAGGAGCGAGTCAAGCAAGCGCTTGAGGGGAAGGGTGAATAGGTAACACGCTAAAACGGCCTTTGTCTTACATCGGATATTCTGAATAATTAATGATATGTGTGTATTTAGTTGTTAAAGTTCGAGTTTTTTCAGAAGAGTCATTAAAGTTTTTGCTTTTTCGCGAGGGTATAATCTAAGGAGGGTATTTCCCCGCAGCTTGCTGCGAAATTGTCCAGCAAAATCTGTCCCGAAGGGAGAAATCCTGTAATGCGCCGAAGCTTGCTACGGGGATAAGGATTTCAAAGATTTTGTTTTACTGAATAAAAAAATGAAAATGATTTGATGAATATATTCTATAACGGAAGGGTAATTGATGAAGAGCTATATTTTTGACACAAATATTTTTAATCATATAACAGACGACAAAGATATTGACATTACACCACTTTATAAAATTAAGTGTTTTGTCACACATATACAATACGATGAAATTCAACAAACAACTGATAACACAAGGAGGTCTCGTTTAGACAAGGTGTTTTTTCTGTTACCTCAAAAAGAAATTCCAACATTGTCTGCTGTTTATGGTATATCTCGTTATGGTAAAGCAAAGTACGGTAATGGGGAATTGTTTAAAAAAATGTTGGAAAGCCTTAATAAAAAAAATAAAAATAAACCAAACAATCGAAAAGACATCTTAATTGCAGAGACAGCATTTGCAAACCAACTAACATTGGTGACACATGATATAGATTTATATTCAGTTATGACCAAATGTGGTGGGGCAAGTTGTAATTTATATCATTTGTTGACCACAGAATGAATTTGTTGATAAGATGTTTATTAGCATTAAGGATAAAGCCAATTGGTACAGTGGCCTGAAATACAATTAACAAAGTCAACCGCATAATCTATCGCATAAATTGAGTTAAACTAAATCCGAAAATTTTCCAAAGCCTGCGTGTTATAATCTAACAGAACATCATTATAGAAACGGGGTTCTTACTACATGGTCAATAACTTCAAAGAAAAAGCAAACTTCATCTGGCAGGTGGCGGACGACCTCCTGCGCGGGACGTTCAAAGCCCACGAATATGGGGATGTTATTCTCCCCTTTGTGGTTCTCCGCAGGCTAGACCAGGTGCTTGAGCCAAACAAAGATGAAGTAATCAAGCAATATGAGCAATTCAAGAGCACATTGGACGAAGAACAGCTTGAACCAGTGTTAGGGCAGGCTGCAGGAGGGACTAATTTTTACAATCACTCTTTCTATGACCTGCGAAGGCTGACACAAGACCCAAACAATATCGAATTGAATTTCATTAACTATCTGAATGGTTACTCTAAAAATGTTCGGGAGATTATTGAAAATTTCCAGTTGGATTCAATTATTTCCAAGCTGGCTAAGAATGATTTGCTTTATAGATTGGTTGATATGTTTGCAGGTGTTGACCTGAGTCCTAATAATGTTACCAATCATGAGATGGGATACATCTTTGAAGAGTTGCTCAGGCGGTTTTCAGAAATGTCCAATGAGACCGCTGGTGAACATTACACCCCTCGTGAAGTAATCCGTTTGATGGTGAGTTTATTATTAGCAGAGCATAAGGATGAATTGCAGGGAAAGGGTATCATCCGTTCTGTCTATGACCCAGCCTGTGGGACAGGTGGCATGCTCATTACTGCAAAAGACTACATTCAAAATGAAATCAACCCCGATTTGGAAGTGGTCATGTATGGACAGGAGCTTAATGAACAAACCTATGCCATTGCCAAGTCAGATGTGCTGATAATGGGGGAGAATGCTGAAAATATCCGATTGGGGAACAGCTTTACACAGGATAAATTCAAAGGGCAGAAGTTCTCATATATGCTCAGTAATCCCCCCTTTGGTGTAAGTTGGAAAAAAGAACAAAATTTCATCAAGAAAGAAGCCAACGACCCCCATGGCCGTTTTCATGCTGGGACTCCCCGTTCAAGCGATGGTTCGCTTTTGTTCTTACAGCATATGATTTCAAAAATGGAATCAGGCGACAGTCGAATTGCCATAATTTTCAATGGCTCACCATTATTTTCAGGTGATGCGGGTTCTGGTGAAAGTGATATTCGTAAGTGGATTATTGAGAATGATTGGCTGGAAGCGATTGTGGCGATGCCAACTGAAATGTTTTATAACACAGGTATTGCAACTTATATTTGGATTATCACAAATCGAAAACCACAAAAACGTAGAGGAAAAGTTCAACTGATTAATGCCGTTGATTACTATTCATCTATGCCTCAGAGTCTTGGTAACAAACGCAAATATTTCACAGATGAACATATTCAGGAAATTACAGAGATATTTGGTGGTTTTTCTGAATCGAAAGTATGTAAGATTTTTGATAATGCTGATTTTGGATTTACAAAAGTCAAGGTTGAACGACCAAAATATGATACTCAGGGAAAAATTAAAAGAGATAAGAGCGGAACCCCAAAACCAGATTCGGGTTTACGAGATTATGAAAAAATCCCCTTGAAAGAGGATATCGATGAATACTTTAAGCGTGAGGTTTTACCTCATGTTCCTGATGCCTGGATGGATAGAAGTTGGGATAGGGTTGGATATGAAATCAGTTTTACACAGTATTTCTATCAATTTGAACCATTGCGTTCATTAGAAGAGATAAAAGCAGACATCATTGACTTGGAAGAAAAAACCAAAGGGTTGTTAGGGGAGATTATTGATAGATGAAAGCATACTCAAGATACAAACAAAGTGATATTACTTTTATCGGAGATATACCAGAACAATGGGAAATTCAACGCCTGGGTAGCATCGGTTATTTTTCTGCAAGTGGTATTGATAAAAAAAGTGTTGATGGGCAAGAAGAAATCCTAATGGCAAATTATACCGATGTCTATGGAAACAAAACAAATGCAATAGAAGCTGAGCATGATTTCATGATAACAACTGCACCAAAGACAAAAATCAAGCAACATAGTCTAAAGCAGGGAGACATCCTTTTTACTCCAAGTTCCGAAACGATTGATGAAATTGGGATATCAGCTGTAGTGTTGGAGGATTTACCTGGTGTTGTGTACAGTTATCATCTTATAAGATTTCGCCCTACCATAACAATTGATTTGAATTTTTGTAAGTATCTATGAGTCTACTGAAAAAACGACTGGACAAATTTTATCCTAATTATCGATTCGCGAAAAAATGAAGTTTCACCTATAATTATAACCAGGACAGTTCAAAA
>LGHA01000017.1 GCA_001508595.1 Anaerolineaceae bacterium 46_22
TCAGGGAATAACGGCGGCGACACGCTGATTGCCCTGACGTGGTTATCGAGTTGGGGCTTACGAACGACTGCCTTCCTTGCAAAAGAAAGAAAAAGTGATGGGCTTGCAGCGTCCTATCTACATACAGGCGGCAGCATCGTGGACATTTCAAACGGTGAAAGGCTCGATTATTTGGAAGCTGCAATTGAACCCGGAACGATTATTTTGGATGGCATTTTGGGCACAGGACTAAAACTGCCCCTCAGGGGCGCTTTACTGGACGTTATGGGTAGCGTGTATGTTTTACTTGAAAATCGTGCTGGGGTACGCCTGGTTGCCGTAGACTGCCCTTCAGGGGTCGACTGCGATACAGGGGAGGTTTCGGAGGTCACTTTAACTGCCGATGATACGTTGTGTATGGCAGCAATAAAGCAAGGTTTATTAATACATCCTGCAAGGGAAAAAGCCGGCGAATTGCATCCAATAGATATTGGCATTGGTGAGATATCAATATATGTCCCTGAGCGATTACCGAAAATGATCACCAGTGAGATTGTTAAGAAATATCTTCCTGAAAGACCTTACGAATCTCATAAAGGAACCTTTGGCACGTGTTTTGTGATTGCGGGTACGCAATCCTCCTACACGGGGGCTGCTTATTTAACTGGAAAGGCGGCTTATCGCGCAGGCTGCGGACTGGTTCACATCGCAACACCAGCTTCAGTACACCAAAGCCTTGCGGGACACTTGCCAGAGGCAGTGTGGACTATCCTGCCAGAGGTTGATGGTGGCTACGGAGAAAAAGGGATTGAGAAATTGGTGAAGACGATTTCAAAGGCTGATTCTGTAGTTATCGGCCCGGGGTGGGGTCTGGCGGATAGTAATTTATCTTTTCTCCACGCGTTGTTAGAAACCATCCCCAGGGAAATTCCCACGGTTTTTGATGCAGATGGGCTGAAGCTGTTAAAGCAAATCCCTCAGTGGTGGCAGATGTTACCTGAAAATTCAATCCTTACGCCGCATCCAGGGGAGATGTCAATTCTTACAGAGATAGAAATCAGTGAAATTCAGTTCAATCGTTGGGAAATTGCTAAGAAGTATGCTGAGAAATGGGGTATATGTCTTGTCTTAAAGGGCGCTGAAACTGTTGTGGCTGATCATGAAGGCAGCCTTTGGCTTAATCCAATCAGTGAACCAGCATTAGCCACTGCCGGCAGCGGTGATGTCCTTTCAGGATTGATTGGCGGCTTGTTAGCTCAGGGTACATTAAAAAATGAAGCAGCGGTTGTTAGTGTTTGGCTGCACGGGCAGGCTGGCATTTTAGCAAAGGCGGAACTCGGTACGGATAGATGTGTTACCGCTGTGGATATTTTGAATTCGATTCCTGGAGCTTTTGGTTTAATTTAAGAAAGTATGATAAATAAGCTCAGGTAATTGGAAATAAGCAAAAAAAGAGGCCGGTGATGCCGGCCTCTTTTGCGTTTAGATTTCCGATTCGCTGACTGCTTGTTCTTTGGGATTAATTGTCCCGGCGATTTTTTCACGACTTTCTTCTAAGGTTTTTTCGCCTTTAACCTTCATTTCCTCTGCTTGTTGTTTAGCAAGCCTTGTCCATTCATCGGTTTTTACTTTTGCTTCTTTCATGGCTTCTTCTGCTTTTAACCTTGCTTCTTCAACAGATTCGGAAGCACGATCGCGAAGTTCAATTGCTTTATCATGAATTAAAGTGCGGGTCTCATCGCCAGCCTGGGGGGCAAACAGCAGTGACACCGCAGCGCCAGTAAGACCTCCAACAAGGAAACCTATTAAGAATGCACCAAAATCATTATTTTCTGACATATCTTTCTCCTTTATGACTAATTTATTTTAATTATAATCACTAATTATTGCACTATTTCTTTGATGGTTTGATGATCCTTTTAAACATTGCTAAATACTCGTTGAGCTTGATCACCGGTTCTGTCAGATTGTTGCTGAGAAATTGTGTTGTCCCTTTCAGAGTGTTGACGGTTTCAGTCGTCGAATCCAGGATGGGACGGATTTCGTTCTGGAGGAGGTTGATCAGGATGGCAAGTTGTACAATCAAAACAACCAAAGCAATCCCAAGGACCAGGGAAGTTAATGCCATAAGAATTATGAAGATGTCCCTGATTTGTGCTGTCACATCCTTGTCAGCTCTAACTAAAAAAATTGTCGCAACAACGACTGCAGCAAGGATTAATATGCCTGCAACAATGCCAATAATCAGGTACTTATTGTTTTTAGTCTCAGCCTTTTGTTCAATGCTGATTTCTTCTTGCAATTGTTTAACTTTTATTTCATCTGTCATAGATATTACCTGATCAAATTCTAATAATATTCAATTATTTAGGAATAACAGTTGAAGTTAATTATAACGGATTTAATCATCGAGTGCCAATTGGAACTCATCTTCAAGAAAAGTATTCTCCGTTGCTTTTATATTGATATCTGAAAAGAGACTCTCTTGTTCAGCGAAAGCGTAATTCTGTTTTATCATTTCAAGGATTGCTAGGAAAAGAACAATGGCATCAATTCTATCTGCATCCTTGTGCAAGAGATAACGATAGGACAGCCTATCCGTCTTTCTGAGATGATTGATCAGCTCGCGTATTTTATTTTTGATCGTCCTTCGTGGAATTGTCACAACCGAGGTTAAAGGCGCGGCCTCCTCTTCGTAGCGATACAAGGTTTTCAGCATTTCTACAAGGTCGTCAATCGAGATCCCCTTGAGGTCAAGCTGTTCATCGATGACGGGTGGGGGCGCTAAGCGAATGTAAGAATGCTGTCCTTTTTCTTCCATTTTTTGGAGCCAATTGGCGGCGTTTTTGATCTCGCGATAGATCCTGAGCTGTCTAGCCAGGGTTTCAGCTGGGTCTTCCTCGCCCTCTTCCCTGACGGGCGGCCTGGGTAGGAGTGCTTCTGATTTGATTTGGATCAGCTTCGCAGCGACAATCAAAAATCCCGAAACCTCAACAGCAGATTTTTCCGGCATTCTTTCGAGGTGTATGAGGTATTGATCTGTCACTTTTGCCAGAGCAAGGCGAGTGATCTCAAGCTCTGCTTTGGTGATCAGATCCAGAAGCAGATCCAGAGGACCTTCATAGACATCCGTATGAATTGTATAACTGGCACCAGGTCTATTGATATATTCCATAATTTTTTCCTGACATCCATTATACCCTTGCGATTTTGATTCATGAGAAGTTAGTTTTTTTAACTGAAAAATGAAAACAATAAGTAGTTTTATATTCAGGCTTTCACATCGGGGTACAAGGACCAATGTTTGTCATTTTTGATAAAATCAGTTACAATCATGTTCGGTTTATCAACAGGTTAATGACGTTAATTGAACTGTTGATGCGCAAGCCATTTATCGAGAATGGCTCGCGCATCGATAGTTCTGGAGAAAGGATCCAGAACAATGGTGGATATGTTTACGACGGAATCCCCTGAACATTTTTCTAATCGATTAGGATTACCCTTTACGAATTATTTCTTGTTGTCCAGAGCCCTTACGCATCGTTCCTATTTGAATGAGTATAAGGATGCCATAGAGGATAATGAAAGGCTGGAATTTTTGGGGGATGCCGTCCTTGATTTTGTTGTTGCAGATTGGTTGTATAACCATTATCCGGAAAAGCCAGAAGGTGATCTAACACGCTTGCGAGCCGCACTGGTGCACACTGACCAGTTGGCAAATTTTGCGAGGGAAATTGACCTTGGCCAGGCATTGCGATTGGGAAGGGGAGAGGTTCAGGCGGGAGGAAGGGAACGTTCAACTTTGCTCTGTGACGCTTTTGAAGCCTTGATTGGTGCCCTGTATCTGGATGGCGGCATACCAGCTGTCAATGATTTTCTCTTTCCTTTGCTTAAAGAAGTGGTTGATTTTATTTTTATGAATCACCTGGATGAAGACACAAAGAGCCGTCTTCAAGAATGGGCACAAGGGCACGGCTTTAACTCGCCAAAGTATGTGTTAATCTCAGAAAAGGGGCCTGACCATAATAAAATTTTTGAAATGGAGGTCAGGATTGGCCAACAATCATATGGCAGTGGATTGGGTTCAAGTAAACAATTGGCAGAAAAGGCAGCAGCGAAGGAAGCATTGCAAAAACTTGGGGTATTGGAGCTAAACTGATCTATGAAACAACGCCTTAAATCACTGGAAATGCAGGGGTATAAAACCTTTGCCACACTGACACGTTTGGAATTCCCCGGACAGGTCACAGCAATTGTTGGCCCGAATGGATCGGGAAAATCCAACATAGCCGACAGCGTACGTTGGGTTCTCGGCGAACAATCATTTTCCTTGTTGAGAGCAAAAAAGACTGAGGATATGATCTTCTCAGGTTCACAGCAGCGTTCACGTTCAGGGATGGCTTTATCGACGATAACTTTTAACAATGAGGATGGATGGCTGCCGATCGATTATTCGGAAGTCGCAATCTCTCGTCGTGCTTATCGAGATGGTCAGAACGAATATCTTTTGAACGGGCAAAAAGTAAGGTTAAAGGATATTTCAGAACTGCTTTCTCAGACAGGTTTATCTGAAAGGAATTATACAATCATCGGGCAAGGCCTGGTGGATGTTGCTCTGGCGCTTAAGCCTGATGAGCGGCGGCAATTGTTTGAAGAGGCTGCAGGGATCGGCCTTTACCGATCACGAAAGGAAGATTCGCTTCGCCGGTTGGAAAGTACCAGGAAAAATCTAGATCGTATTCTGGACATAATGACAGAAATTCGTCCTCGCTTACGCAGCCTTGAGCGCCAATCTAAAAGGTTTGAGGAATTTCAAAGTTTGCGCTCAGAATTAGAAGCACTTCTCCTGGAGTGGTATGGCTATCATTGGTATCAACGGCAGCAAGATTTAAGGATTGTGAGCATTGATTACCAGGACCAGGAAAAGCGACTTAATGCCTTACGACAAAAACATTCAGAATCTGACCAGAGTGTAGAAGAAGCTCGTACGGCGCTTCAGTTGAATCGAAAGGAATTAGAAGAAGCTCACCGAGAATCAGCCGATTATCATCATCAACTGGAAAAGGCAACTCGTCAGCTGGCAATCATTGAAGAGCGACAACGGTCCCATAATCAGCAAAAGAGTAATCTCGAGATTGACATTGCCCATCTTCAGGAAGAAATTTCACAATTAGAATCGCAAGAAGCTGCCTATAAAGCGGAAATTGAAAGGCACGCTTCAGAATTCGAGGCTGCTGAAAAAGCATTCAAGGATGCGCAGGAAGAATTCGATACGATATCAGCCCAAAAAGAAACACAGGATTCGAGACTGACTCAACTGCGTCAGGCACGCGTTGCTGTTGAAACAGACAAGGTCCAGACTTTAGCGCATTTGGAAGAGTGGCGCTCACGGATGAGCTCTTTACTTGAAGAAAAAGATAAAGTTCAATCCGCTGTTAAGAAATTGCAGGATGAAGAAACTCCAATTAAGAATCGGGTTGAAGTTATTAGAGAATCGCTTAACAAATTAATTGGTAGTAAAGAACAAATTAAAGAAAGCGTTATAAATAAACAAAAAGAAATCGATCAGTTCCGGATTGATCTGAGGAATCTTGAGATTAAGATCTCAGAAGAGGAAACAAAGGAATCCAAGCTGGCCGCACAATTGGATGTGCTCACGCAGGCTGAAGCTGCGCTGGCGGGATATTCAGAGGGTTCAAAGTCCGTCGTCGAAGATTCGAGAAAAGGGCGGCTGCCAGGTGGCATTGAACCTCTGTCAAAGCACATTGTTGTGGATGAAAAGTATGAAATTGCGATCAGCGCAGCATTAGGAGAACTGGCAGATCTTTTGGTGGTTCCCTCAGGTAAAAGTGAACTCGTCATCGAATATCTTGAATCAAAAGATCGGGATCGCGTTGCACTTGTTGCTTTAGATCGTATCAGGACACAAAATAAGAACCAAATATCCATGAAGGATGGGGTTTTTGGATTTGCAAATGAGTTGATCCAGGTGGACAGCAAATACCGTCGTTTGGTAGATGAGCTTTTCTCCGATATTCTGATTGTAAGGGACCGAAAGAGCGCGCAATCTATTCAATCTTCACTTGTCGGTACAATGAAAGCTGTCACATTGAAAGGCATGGTTTTTCACGCGAATGGCGTCATGATTTCTGGCAATCATACTTCTGGCAAACGTATTGGCAGAACACGTCAAAAAAATGAAATGACGAAAGAATTAAGCCAGCTTGACCAGAAAATTAATACCCTGAAAACAAAAAAGAGTAACTTATCAGGGACAATGGCGTCAGAACAGATCGATTATCAGGTACTTCAAGAAAAATTAGCTCATGCTGAGGAAGAAGCAGACCAGGCTAAGCAGCAGCTCCAGGGTTTGAGAGATGGCTTGACAAGGATCAATGAGCAGTTATCCTGGCATCATCAAAGACTGCATGATATCGAAGAGAATATCAATAATACGAGTTCAGAGATTTCCTCTGCCGATGCTAAGCTGACAGAATTCAATGGCCGTATTGAAAACTTTTTTCAGGAAGAAAGAAGTATCCGTGAAAGTGTCAAATCCATTCCTCTTTTTGAAACACAGCAATCCTTAAACCACTGGCAGACACATCGAATTGTCACAAAAAATGCCTTAGCATCAGCCCAGCAGCGTTACGATGAACATAAATCTCGTCTTCAAGAAGCGCTTCAGCGATTTGAAACCTACCAAGCGCGACTTCAAGGGATTGAAGATGGCCTGTTTGAAACAAAAGAACAAACAGAAGTTCTGAAAAACCAGGTAAGCCAAATCGAAACAAGCATTGAACAGGTAGATTCAGATAAGATCAAACCTTTAAGTGAGAGCACGACACAAAACGAGACAGAATTATCTGCTTTAGAAAAAATGCAAGATCATTCTCATAAACAAGTGGTGATTGCAGAGCGACATTTTGCACAATTAGAGCTTGAATTGAGCCGCAGAAAAGACCAATTAAATAACTTGCGAGAAAGAATTGAGGATGATTTTGGGTTGGTCTCTTTTGAATATGAGGAAAATGTTGATGGACCAAAACCGCTGCCTTTTGATGGCGATTTTGTAGAAAATTTACCTCGGCAGCAAACCCTGTCAAAAGATTGTGAAGAAAATATTAAACGGCTAAAAAGCCAGATTCGCAGAATTGGCGCAATCAATCCAGAGGCTCAACGAGAATACCTGGAAGTCAAAGAACGTTATGAATTCCTAACACAACAAATTGACGATCTTGAAAAAGCCAGCGCAAATTTGAAGGAAGTTATTGGGACTTTAGATCATTTGATGGAACAGGATTTCATTAAAACCTTCAAGGCTGTTGATCATGAGTTTTCAGAATATTTTTCAGCATTATTCAATGGGGGAGAAGCGAGATTGGTCTTCATCGACGAGGAAAACCCGGTTGAAGGCGGTGTTGATATTATTGCAAGGCTGCCTGGACGCCGGCAGCAGGGCTTAGCCTTGTTATCTGGCGGTGAACGGAGCCTTACAGCGGTTGCCCTGATTTTCGCCTTGTTGAAAGTCTCACCGACGCCCTTCTGTATTCTTGATGAGGTTGATGCGATGTTGGATGAGTCCAATGTTGGGCGTTTTATTGATCTTGTGCGGGAGCTTTCAAAGAAAACGCAATTCGTTATTATCACTCATAACAGAAACACCGTTCAAGCAGCGGATGTTATTTATGGTGTGACGATGGGACGAGATTCGGCAAGTCAAATGATAAGCCTGAAGCTTGAAGATGTTGATGAAACTTATCTTGAATAATCAGTAACTCTTGGAATTCAATCGGGCAGTGAATTATCAAATTGATTGTAAATGAAAAATAAAAGGCGCCGAAATGGCGCCTTTATTATTTCTGTTCATCCCTTTGGGACTATTCAAATTGCTGATATAGTGCAAACAACAATTCTTGCGGCACCTCAGGTTTAGTGGACACGTACTCTTCCCAAACGTCATAGATAACAATATCATCTCGTTCGCTGCGAATTTCAGTCAGCCAGGTTGCGAATGCTTCCTGCTTATCAGCCTCGAATTCATTTGGAAGAATCTGGCTTTCCCGTTTTCCCAGGACCTGGATAATGTGATAGCCAAAGGAAGTTTCAATTGGATCACTAATTTCGCCGATTTCAAGGTTGAATGCGGCTTCAGAAAATTCCTCTACCATTCTTTCGCGGTCAAACCATCCTAAATCGCCACCAGAATCTTTATTAGATTCATCGGTTGAATGTTTGGCAGCGAGAAGTGCAAAATCACCGCCTTCTTCGAGTTCAGTGAGGATTTGAAGTGCTTCTTCTTCTGTCTTAACTAAGATGTGTCGTGCCCAAACCTCGTCTTTGACAGGTTGAAGGTCTGCAGTCACTTCTGTAAGCAATTTTTCACGTAATAACTGAACCTCAATTAATTCACGTAAATCCTGTAAATCAAAGTTGTATTCTTTGTAAACATCCTGGAAATCATTGATGTTTTCTGCAAACACCTGCGTTGTATATGGCGTAGGTGTTGATGTAATGGTGGGGGTCAGCGTGATCGTTGGTGAAAG
The DNA here is from genome assembly GCA_001508595.1 of Anaerolineaceae bacterium 46_22. GTDB lineage: Bacteria > Chloroflexota > Anaerolineae > Anaerolineales > Anaerolineaceae > Brevifilum. The sequence goes on from LGHA01000017.1 coordinate 8,526, forward strand.
CTCAGGTTCAGTGGTCGCGTTTTGATCCTCGGTTTCGCTTTCCGATGGTTCTTCGACTTCTGTTTCTTCAGTATTTTGCTGTTCTCTATCTTCGGTTTGTGTTTCTTCGGATGGTGTCGGTGATATCTCTGGTGTTTCTGTCGGGACGCTGGTTTCTGTTGGGGTGCTCGTCGATGTGACCAGTGAAAGTTGTGTCTCAGAAAGCGTAGGTGTTGATTGAATTGTGGCAGTTACCGTTGGGGTTGGTGTGCCATCCGGGTAAAAGCCAAATGCCATTTGAACACCTTCATCAATTTCTTGTTCACTAACGGTAATACCGCGAGCATTTGCTTCATCTCGGATTATGATATCATCAATCATCCCATCCAATACATCACGGCCTAGAGTTGTCGGACTCATGAGTTCAGAAACGATCTGTTGGGATGTTTCTAAAAAGCTTTGTCCCATTTGTCCAAACTGTTGATAGTAGGTGTAATACTGATACGCTTGATTGAGCATTTGAACTCGGCTGTATTCGACTCGTTTTTCAAATTCTCTGACATTAATCTCAGTATCACCAACTTGAGCGATTTTCACGTTAGGTCGAATAATAAATTGAGAAATTGCTCCGTAGACCACAAGCCCTAAAATAGCCACACCAATTGCAATTGTTCCAATGATAATAAGTCTTGTTTGTTTTGCTTCTCTTTGTTCTCTTGCCAGGTGTTTTTTAGTTTTAATTTTTTTATTTGTGTTTGGCATATATATTCCGGCTTATTATTGATGACGATGAATTTATTAATTGCCGACGAAGGGCAATAGGGCAATATGCCGGGCATTCTTAATTGCTTTTGCCACTGCACGTTGATGTTTTGCACATGTCCCTGTCTGACGTCGCGGTCGGATTTTGCCTGTCTCATCAATGTAGCGTTGAAGAAGTTCCGTGTTTTTGTAGTCAATTTCAATGCTTTTATCTGTACAAAATTGGCAGACTTTTGAACGCGTGTAATAATGATTAGATCTGTAATTTGCCATTATTTCTCCTATATTTTAGATATTTTGATCAGTAATGATCATGTCCTTCATCACCAAAATCAAAATCCTCTTCGTTAATTTTATTGTTTTTCTCACTGAGCATTAGAATTTCTCTGGCAATGATTTCTATGGACTTTTGCAGTTTGCCTTCACTATCTTGCCAGGCTCGTGTTTTTAATCGGCCTTCAACATAAACAAGGTCGCCCTTATGCAATGATTGTTTTGAAAACTCCGCCAGGTTACCCCAAGAAACCACATTAAACCAATCTGTCTCTGAGTGTGCCCGGTTTTCTGAATCACGCCATGTTCGATCACACCCTACACAGAAACTTGAGACGGATTTACCACTTGGCGTGAATCGCATTTCAGGATCCCTGGGCAGTTTTCCAATTACCATGACTTTATTTAATCCACGAGCCATTGAAAATTTTTCTTTCAGTGATTAAGAGGTTTACGCTTCTTTTTTCGTAAGCATGTAGCGAATGATGGGTTCGATGTAGCGCAGGTTCTGTTTCAATTCAGTCCCAAACTCAGGCGCGAACTCAACATCCATATAAACATAAAAGCCTTCCCTGAAGTCCTGGATTTCGTAAGCAAGGCGCTTAGAACCCCAGACATCTGTCTTGAGGATTTGGCCATTGCTTTCAGTGATCATGTTTTTTACACGGTCAATGACTGCATTTGTGGCCTCTTCGTCCAGATCGGGTTGGACAATGAGTATTAATTCATACTGTCGCATTTGGATTCTCCTTTCCTCGGGATAGCTGCTCTTGACCATCTTTGATAGCTGGGCAGCGGAAAGAAACCGGATTATTTGTATTTGGCTTCTTTTAGTGTTGATGTTTCCTCACCAACACAGCGTGAAAGTATACTCGACTTTGAAACAATGTGCAAGATGAAAATAAACAAACTTGTCTTTGATGGTGACTTTGAGATGAGAAGACTGGCTTCTCATCTTTTGTTGATTTCGAAATAAAAAATTACGATTTTTCTTCATCAATTAAAATCTTGGATAAAACGACTGAAACAACACTTACTATGATTGAGCCAAGCAAGGCTGGTACGAAACCATCGACGTAGAAACCGACGTTGAACCAATTTTGGGCGATATTTGATGCAAGCAAGAATGTCCCCGCATTTATTACGAGTGCAAAAAGACCCAGGGTGAGGATGATCAAGCCGCATGACAAGAATTTTAAGATGGGGCGAATGGTGGCATTAACAAGCGCAAGAATGATTGCCATCACTGAAAATACAACCCATGCATCTCCTTCAACCCGAATGCCAGGTACAACCAAGACTGAAACGTAAAGGGAAATGGCGATAATCAGCCAACGAAGTAAGAATTTCATCAGATTGCCTTTCTCTTGAATTTTTAACAACTAGTAGTATTGTACCAAAAGGATGGTCATTAATAAAATTTATCTTGAAATATTTTCGAGGGGTTAAATTAGCGCCCCTGACAGGACTCGAACCTGCAACCATTGGATTAGAAGTCCAGTGCTCTGTCCATTTGAGCTACAGGGGCAAATATAACGCACTTATTTTACCACTTTTATTCTTCTGAAATAGGTCGGATTCCCTTATAAACTCGAATACCCGATAATGTTCTTAGGATGGTGGATGCTGGGCGATTTAGACGTTCCCCCAATTCTTCCGGTGTCGTCGGGCGGTTGCCATTCGCCAGCAAAATTCTAAATACGGAATCGACAAGTGCCATCCGGTTGTTTAGAAAATCTTCTTGTTTTGCGCAGTGGGTCATCAAAATGTGAAACAACCCATCTACCTGGGTAACTTCACCGGTTTCTGGATCAACCCAATCAATTATCTCATCATTGTCCATTGTTTCGAACATGGATTGGTGTTCTTCACATAAAAAACTTCTTAAATAAACACGCCAGTCCCGGTCATGTTTCTTCCACCAATCAAAATCAATTTTGAAAGGTGTTGTGATTTTTGGTTTGATCAGACTGCTGCGCTTCAAATTCATTTAACAATCTCCCTTAAGAATTCTCGCTTAGGCGATAATAAAGGTCTCCAACAGAAGTGAAATCTGGATCCGTCGCAAGGGTGCTGAATATCGCACCAGGTGCAAAACGTTGAATACAATTCACTGCTGAATATAATTCAACACTGTGAACATGCCCTTGTGGATTTAATTTCGCTAATTCTCTCATGGTTGTAACCATTACTTTTTTGAGTGGGTGGGGGTTCTTTGATCGTTTTTCCCACAATTCATCCAAAGCATCTGTTGATGGTACGGCAATCGCCATGCGTTCGTTGTAATCCGCCGTTATTGTTTGTTTAAGCATTGCAAAAACAACACCACCATCAGCGCCGATTAATAAAGTGCGTATCCATTCACGATTTGACCGCTTCTTTTTCGGTTGGATGAGGACTTCCCCGGGTTCTTTTCCAGGTTTGATGGTGATAATGCTGCCAGGCATCAATTCAAATTCCTCATAATAGCCTTTAAGCCCATAAATATAGTTGAAGGGGCGGACAACCCACGCGGATATTTCCTGCCCATCAGGGGCAATGACTTTAAATTTCACCCGCGGGGATTCGAGGGCAGTGGGGAAAAATGGACGAGTTAAGGATGTTATTGGGATGCTGCCAACTCGCCAATGTGGATAATTTAAGGAAATTGAGACTTCTTTAGACTGTGATTTGGTCTTATATTCTTCAAATGGCTCAACCAGCTCATCATCAAGGCGTTGTTCAGCATTTTTCATTTCCTCAGTCATGGAAGATGGATCGTAATCGGAAAAAATAGGCTTCAACTGGATTGGTTTTTCTCTTACATATTCAGGTTCGAGTCTATTCAAAAACCATTGAACATGACCGCTTGGTCCCACTTCATCGAAGCGTGGATCTTCATTCAGGGCGTAATTCAATGAGAAGCGGACGAGGTCTTGCGGATCATCTGTGTCGACATCAATTTCGTTAAGCAGGGTGTCTACATCTAAAGGTCCGCCTTGATGCATATCCAAAACAGCTTCAGCAAGGTTCAAATGACCTACATTGAATTCAATCAAAAGGGATTTTGGAAACCAATTTGCCCCAATGCGGACGAGATCTTTGTTTTCATCAAGCTTCTCAAGCAATTTCTCAGTGATTTCAGGACCGAATTCCTCGATTATTGCTTTTGCATCTTGTTTGTCGCTGCTATCTATTGTTGTGGTTGCCTGATTAAGCTGATGATCCTCAAGATTGGCTGCAAACTGACGCTGCCGGCCACTTTCCAAATCAACAGTAATGACATTGAACTCGGGAAGTTCGGGATTGTGACCTTCACGAACCTGGGTAACAACCCCGCTAATCCAATTAACAGCAGGAAATTGCACCTTGTCCCCAACCTTAAAATTCGATTTTGGCAAATAGATCTCGCCATTTTGCCGCTGTTTTTCCTGAAGCTTCTTTTTCTTCAACCGAATCCTTTGATTGATAAGTGCTTCAGCTAAACTGTCTGATGGAAGGGGTGTTTCTTTTTCCAGAAGATATGAATATATATATTCAATATCCTGCTGGGTGATTTCCAGCGATTTCCAATACGATTCACTTAATTCTATTTCAACAAAAACCATTTACTTGCCTCAACCAGTTTGATTAAAAATAATTTATTAGCGAATAAAGATTATACCTTAATTGGCAAAATTTAAAAAAACACTTGTAATATTCAAATCGTAATCGTTGGTATAATCTAATTGGGGCATTTCCACGCAGCTTGCTGCGAGATTGTGCCGAAAAATCTGTCCTGAAGGGTGAAATCCTGTAATGCCCCGTAGCTTGCTGCGGGGATAAGGAGTTCAAAGATTTTTGTTTTACTAATATTTGTTGACCTTGGTAAAAATCAATATTTCAATTACAGGTCATCTAGCGAGATTCTTAGTTGAAAGGAAGGAAAGGATCCTGAAATTCATACAGTCAAGATTAAAGAGTTTCAAAAATGCGTTTATTGGGTTATGGCATGTTATACAATCTCAACAGAACGCCTGGATTCATGCTGTTGCGACAATTACAGTTATTATTCTTGGCTTGTGGTTGGGGTTACCCTTGCGCGATTGGGCAGTTTTATCCACGACAATTGCGATGGTTTGGACTGCCGAATTCCTGAATACAGCCCTGGAAATTGTGGTCGATTTAGCCAGTCCAGATTTGCATCCCCTTGCCAGAGCAGGAAAAGACGTAGGGGCGGCAGCCGTGTTGATTGCTGCAACATCTGCTGTAGTTATCGGTATCATATTATTAGGCCCACCTTTGATACAAAAACTGCGTATGCTGCGGAGCATACTTGAAATCTTTTAGA
>LGHA01000171.1 GCA_001508595.1 Anaerolineaceae bacterium 46_22
ACCTTACAAGATTTGAAGGACCTTCAAATGATGAGCGATCAACTTTACGAAATGTCCAATTGCGGTCTTGGGCAAACAGCCGGTTCCCCACTAAAAGATATCTTAGCGCACTTTAGAGCAGAAGTTGAAGCGCATATTAAATTAAAAGTTTGTCCTGCAGGCGTTTGTCCAATGAGCGGCCAGCGAATCTACAAGACTATTTGAACACGAAGATAATGGAGAGTCACTATTATGATAAATCTCACAATTGACGGAAAAGAAATCGAAGCCCCGGAAGGTACCACCGTTTTAGAAGCTGCAGAAGCTGCTGGTGTATTTGTACCAACTTTATGCCATCATCCGCAGCTTACCCCCTACGGCGGTTGTCGACTGTGCATGGTCGAAGTAGAAGGTGCCCGCACCTTACAGCCTTCCTGCACATTACCAGCAACAAATGGTATGGTTGTAAAAACGAATACACAAAAGGTGCTTGATGCTCGAAAATTCGTTTTAACGCTGATATTCAGCGAGCGCAATCACTTCTGCATGTACTGCCAGGTTAGCGGCGGTGATTGCGAACTGCAAAATCGTGCTTATGACGAAGGCATGACTCACTGGGATTTGCAGCCAAACTGGCAGCCCTTTGAAGTTGATGCATCCCATCCCTTTATGGTGCTGGATAACAACCGCTGTATTTTATGCAGGCGCTGCGTCCGAGCATGCGGCGAATTGGTCGGCAACTACACACTGGGTTTTGAGGAGCGTGGTGCAGACAGCTTACTTGTTGCTGATTACAATGTGCCCTTTGGAGAATCTTCCTGCATTTCTTGCGGTACCTGCGTCCAAATTTGTCCAACAGGCGCGATCATTGATCGCCAAAGCGCTTACCAGGGCAAGGAAACGGAAGTGGACCATCACATCGGCGTATGTGTTGAATGCTCCGTTGGCTGCCAGAGGAATGTCCTCACCCGTGATAACCGACTTATTCGAATCGAAGGCGAATGGGATGCCGTACTGAATCACGGCTTATTATGTGATAAAGGTCGCTTCCTCCCATTAGAAGATGATCGTGCACGCTTGCTCACTCCCCTCGTTCGAAAAGGCGGGAGTCTCAAAGCTGCAACCTGGGATGATGCCATGAAAGCGATTGCAGAAGGCTTGGGCAAAGGTGAAGGTTTAGCAGCAATTGCTTCAACCCGCTTACCCATCGAAGATTTGGCACTTTTCAAATCGGTCTTTGCTGATGCGCTGCAGGCAGGACTGGTGACAAGCCTTGAAGAGGGCAAAGCAACAGCTTCCCTCGCAAAAATGGCAGAAAAACTAGGAAAGCCATTTGAATCAAACCTGGATGTTTTGAAAGATACAGACGCTGTCCTATCCCTGGAACTTGATTTAGTGGACGAGCATCAAGTCGCTGGTTTCTTCGTGAAGCGCCAATTAACAGATGGCACAAAACTGATAAACTACACAAAGCAGTCCAATATGAAACCGGTGATGAAGCTTTTGATAAAGCCGCAAAGTTTTTGAAAACTGCAGAGAAACCCGTTATTGTCTATGGCGAAGATTTTGCTGCACACGCAGATGAAAAAGCCCTTGAAACATTGTTAGAAATCTCAGAATCCCTGGGAGCGGCACTTGTTGGTGTTAAAGGCAATGCAAACAGTATGGCAGCATCACAACTGGGACTTGAAGCTCCCATCAAAGTAAATGGGCACAAATCTGCATTCGTCATGCTGGGTGATGAGGAACCCTCCCAAAAATTGATTAAGCAACTTGAGGAAGTTCCCTTCGTGGTTGCACTCGCAGCTTACGGTTCCCAGCTAACCGGCAACGCTGATGTGGTATTGCCAGTAACAATGTGGGCAGAACAATCCGGAACCTACATGAACATGGATGGACGCTTGCAAAAAGCAGTCCAGGCTCTGGAAGTTCCAGATGGCGTACTAACATCAAGGGACACCCTTCTCAAGATTTCTGAAGCTCTCTCAATTGAGCCTGATGCAGATTGGAAAACTAAAGTCACATCACGAACCCCAACTGTCGAAATCAAAGAAGCGTAAAACACCTTGTATTATGATTGGTTGAAGAATTGAAAGGAAAATTTAATGTCAAAACCTAAAGTAGCATCGGATTGGTTATGTGGATGCGCAGGATGCCATATGTCGCTTCTTGACATCGACGAACGTATTTTACAGGTGGTTGAACTTGTCGATCTGCGCGCAATGCCTATTACCGACTTAAAAGAACCGGATGTAGATGGCGTAGCCGTAGGTATTCTTGAAGGCGGCATCAACAACACCTATAACGAAGAGGTCGCGAAGAAAATGCGTGAACGCTGCAAAATCCTTGTTGCCCTGGGTGATTGTGCTGTCTTTGGGGGTGTTCCCGCCATGCGAAACTTTGCTGGAGCAGAAGCAGCCTTACAACGGGCTTATGTAGATGCAGAGAGCAATGATGCTGAAGGAAAAATCCCCTCTTCCCCTGAGCTCGCCAAAATGACACGTGTCCGGGCTGTCAGCGAAGTTGTCCCCGTAGATTTGTTTATTCCAGGATGTCCTCCAGATGCAGATGTGATTTTTTATGCGCTGGTCGAACTGGCAAATGGACGAATCCCGGAAATTAAAAATGAAAATTTGCACTGGCACTAGGAGATAAAAACTATGGCTACAGAAAAAATTACAATTGAACCAGTAACCAGAATTGAAGGTCATGCAAAAGTGACCATTCATATGAATGATAATGGCACAGTGGACCATGCATATTTTCATGTCAACGAGTTTCGTGGCTTTGAAAAGTTCTGCGAAGGACGCATGGTCTTTGAAATGCCCCAAATTACGCCAAGAATTTGTGGTATCTGCCCGGTAAGCCATCACCTGGCGGCGGCAAAGGCTGGCGATGCTGTTATGGGTGTCGAACCCCCACCAACGGCTTCTCTTCTTAGAGAACTCATGCACATGGGGCAAATTATTCAGAGTCACGGCATGCACTTTTTTGAGCTTGCTGGACCGGACCTGATCCTTGGCTTCGATGCTGACCCGGCAATTCGCAACGTGGTTGGATTAATTGGCGCAGACCCTGAACTGACCTTGCGGGCTGTTGAGCTCCGAAAATTTGGACAGGATGTCATCTTCCAGGTCGGTGGTCGTCGTATTCACCCCAATTTTGCTGTTCCAGGCGGCGTAAACAATGTGTTAACACAAGAAAAACGTGACCACATGCTTGCTGGTCTGGACAAAGCCCAGGAAACAACCTTGATTGGGATCCAAATCATCAAGGATTGGGCAGAAGCCAATATCGAAGATATCGAGAAATTTGCTGTATTTCATACCGGATATTTCGGTTTAGTGACACCGGAGAATGGGCTCGAGCTTTATGATGGCAAAATTCGGCTTGTTGATAAAGAAGGAAAACAATTGGAATGCTTCGATGCTCAGGATTACCTAGATATCGTTTCAGAGCACGTCGAAGATTGGTCCTATCTCAAGTTCCCCTACTACAAAAAGATGGGTTGGCCAGACGGCGTTTATCGTGTTGGGCCATTAGGCAGGCTGAATGCCATCGACAAGATCGATACACCCTTAGCCCAAAAGGAATTTGAAGTTTACCGGCAAATCAACGACGGCAAGCCAGTCTTTCAAACGCTTTATTATCACTATGCGCGTTTGATTGAAACACTATTTGCTGTTGAACGAACCCGCGAACTTCTGCATCACCCCGACATTTTAGGGAGAGATATTATTAACAAGAAGTTCAATTTCAAAGGTGAAGGCGTGGGTGTTATTGAAGCTCCTCGCGGTACCCTTTTCCATCACTATAAGGCTAAACCAAGCGGTCAACTTGAAAAAGTAAACTTGATCGTCTCAACGGGACATAACAACTGGGCAATGAGTGAAGCAGTGGACTCGGTTGCAAAAACCTATGTCAAAGGTCCTGATGTGCAGGAAGGCATGCTCAACCGCGTAGAGGCAGCTATTCGGGCTTACGATCCCTGCCTGTCATGCTCAACACATGCTGTTGGACAAATGCCGATCAAAATTGATGTACACAATTCTAAGGGCGAAATAACCCAAACCCTGAAACGTGACTGATCAAATCATTATGCCCCTTCTCAAGAAAAAAGCCTTTCGAAGGGGCATAATTTTCATCTATTGGGGAAATTTCTATGAAAGCTAATACCCTTATCATTGGTTATGGTAATGCAGATCGCCAGGATGATGGTGCTGGCTGGCATATTGTTAGAAACCTGGCTAAACGCCTTGGCTTATCTGTTCCAGATGATCCTGGTGCTGCTATAGAAATTGATCATGAGCTCGTTGATCTTATTTTTGACCTCCAAATTTACCCTGAATTAGCAGAGACCATTTCACAATATAAACGAGTCTGTTTTGTGGATGCCCATACTTCGGATATACCAGAAGAAATATCATGGATT
>LGHA01000172.1 GCA_001508595.1 Anaerolineaceae bacterium 46_22
GTTGCAGGAGAAATTTAATCGGTCATTTATCTCAAAAGATCCTTCCGATTTAGGCCGGATACAAATGGAAGCAGATATCGCAGCCGCACAATCAAAGGTTGATATTGCTTACGCAAACTGGCAGTACTGTCTTTCCTATCCAACTCAAGAAGAAAAAGATCTCTTAGATGCCCAAATAAAAATTAAAGAAAATCAAGTTGACATTTTTGAAAATGAAATGCAAACTTTGCAGGGAGGAGTTGATCCAGAGGAAGCGGTTTTATACGAGGCAAGACTCGCTCAGGCAAATGCAAAGTTAGCAGTTGCAGAAGAGAATTTAGCCGGCCTCGCAATCACTGCACCCATGGATGGAACAATTATGAATATTAATGCCATTCCAGGGCAGTTTGTCGGAAACAATACAAATGTCATCAGAATTGCAGACTTATCCAAAACAATTCTAGAGGTTTTTCTTGATGAGACTGACCTTGATAAATTAGTCATTGGTTATGAAGCAGAAATAATTTTTGATGCATTTGATGATGAACTCTTCAAGGGCACCGTCATATCCATCACGCCAGAACTTGTCAAAAATGGAAATGTTTCTTATGTCCAGGGATTGGTTGAGTTAGATACCAGTTCTTTGGGGAAACCCTTTAACCTGCCTCTTGGATTAAATGCATCAGTTGATATCATCGGTGGGCGTTCGGAAAATACACTCTTAATCCCCATTGAAGCTTTACGCCCATTAGGAGATGGAAGTTTTGCAGTATTTGGTTACGACTGGAATCGTGGAGATTGCCGAATGACAGAGTCGACTCTTATCAAGACGGAAAATTTAAAGAAAATCTATCAAATGGGTGAAGTCGAGGTGCCTGCCCTAAATGGCGTCTCGTTGAAGATTGAAAAAGGTGAGTTTGTAGCAATTATGGGTCCATCAGGATCCGGAAAAAGTACTTTGATGAACATCCTTGGCTGCCTGGATTCACCGAGTTTCGGAAAATATCATTTAGACGATGATGATGTAAGCGGATTGGATAGAGCGGAATTAGCACACATTCGAAATGAAAAATTAGGTTTCATTTTCCAATCTTACAACTTATTGCCTCGGATGACCGCCCTGGAAAATGTGGTTTTACCGATGATGTACAACAAAAATTCAGACGGCAATCAAGATAAAATGGCTGAAAAGGCAAAGGATTTATTGAACACGGTTGGCTTGGGAGATCGAATAGAGCATCAACCTAAAGAACTTTCTGGGGGGCAACAACAGCGTGTAGCAATAGCCCGAGCCCTGATTAACGATCCAGTCCTGATTCTGGCTGATGAGCCAACTGGAAACTTGGACTCCAAATCTGCTGAAGAAATTATGGAAATCTTGCATAAATTGCACAAATCAGGGTCAACCATCGTTATGGTAACCCACGAACATGAGATAGCCGATCAAACCGAGCACATCATTAGCATACGTGATGGATTAATTGAAATTGATAAATCAAACGGTGGAGAAGAACAACTATGAAATTAATTGATGTCATAAAGGTAGCATCAAAGTCGCTCTCCTCCAATAAATTACGGTCACTTCTTACCGTTTTAGGCATCATTATCGGGGTAGCAGCAGTGATTATCATGATCGCAGTAAGCACAGGAACAGAGGTTGCTATCGCAGAGCAGATTAACAGCCTTGGGGCAAATCTGGTTTTTGTTATGAGTAGTTTCAACCAGGGAGGTGCTGGAGGCGGCATGAGTGCCAGCACAGGGGGGTTGGTTTATTCAGATGCTGAAGCAATAGCCAGCAGTGTGCCCCATGTTGCGGGTGTCGCTGTTGAACAATCCACAACCCAAACGATAAAATACAGCAATATTGTCCTGGAAGATGTATCAATTTTGGGAACAACACCCGATTTCACTACCGTTCGAGAAATCGAAATTTTTGAAGGACGTTTTATCAACGACCAGGATGTTGAGCGAAGCAGCAGAACCGCTGTTTTGGGTGCAACAATCGCTGAAGAATTATTCAGTGAAGAATATCCCATCGGACAAAAGATCAGCATTGGGACATTGAAGCTAACTGTTGTTGGGGTGTTCGAGGAAAAAGGACTCGTTTCTGGTGTCGATTATGACGCTCGGGTCTATGTACCGATCACGCTTGTGTTTGATAAATTAATCACCAATCAATTTTCTCGCATTGCAGGAGATCGTGTGAGAATGATTTATGTCGCTGCTGATGATAAAGAGAATATTGATGAGGTAATTTTACAGATCAATTTATTGTTATCTAAACGTCATGAAGTACCCTTGGAATCACCGGACTTTCAGATCAGTACACAGCAGGACATTATTCAAACACAATCTGCCACCACTGAATCATTCCGCATGCTGTTAGGCTGGGTAGCTGGGGTATCATTGATTGTTGGGGGTATCGGCATCATGAATATTATGCTGGTAAGCGTCACAGAAAGAACCAGGGAAATTGGAATCCGTCAGGCAGTAGGCGCTACCCCCCAGGATATCCGAATGCAGTTCTTAACAGAAGCAATTATTTTATCTTTAATTGGTGGGTTCCTGGGAGTTATCTTTGGGATCACCGGTGCGTGGGTTTTCGCAAAATTTGGTGAAATGCCCACCGTTGTAGATACATTTTCAATCGTATTGGCATTTGTATCAGCTGCACTGGTAGGAATCCTCTTTGGATATTTGCCTGCAAATCAAGCTGCAAAGCTTGACCCAATAGTCGCTTTAAGACATGAATAAATCGGAGTAAAAATGAAAATAAAAATAATAACAATAGCCGTGATGATCGTTCTAATCTTATCTGCATGTTCAGGGACACAATCTGACGGGCAGTCATCTTCACCAAGCAAGGATGCCGCAGAAGTTTCAAGCGCAGAAGACGCAATTGAAGGACCTGATGATACCCAAGAACAAGATCAGACCCAGGAAATGGAACAGCTCAGTACACAATTGAAGTTGATTTTAGGAACCATGGCACTCGACCAGGCTGGTTTGAATTTGTCCTCAGAACAGGCAAATTCGCTTCTACCCTTGTGGAAAGTAATGAAGAATTTATTAGCCAGTGACACAAGTGCTGCTGCAGAAATCGAAGCGCTGTTCACTCAAATTCAAGAAGAGCTGACAGAAGAACAACGGATCTGGGTAGAGAACTACAATATCAGCAAAGAGAGATACCAGGAGATTCTTACTGAATTAGTACCGGAAGACCTGTTAAGTTCAGGTATTTTGATGACAGAAGAAGAACGCGAAGCACGCAGGGCAACAGCAATCGCTGAAAATGGCGGCACTGTTCCTCAAGAATTGCAGGGCAGCGGTGGCGGCCGGGGTATAGGAGGCGGCAGCGGAATACCTCGAAGTTTAACGGGTGAAACACCGGGCGATGGGACAGGAGCAGGTCAGGGTGCTGGCGCTGGTGGCGGACAGATCAACATTTTTTTAATTGAAGCGCTATTAATCGAACTCGAAACGATCGCAATCCAATAATAAGCTTGGAAATTGTTACCATGGAAAATATGAAATTACTGAAAGAGAAATCAAAAGTAATCACATCAGAAATTGAGAACAATACTCTCAGTTTTAAGGTTTTTATAAGTTTCTTATACGGGTTTCCTGTCAAGGCAAAGTTAAAGAGTCCTATAGTTCAGCAAAGTAGAAATGTCCTAATCAGCAACATGAACAGGTTGTCCATTGATCCTTTGGCCGTAGGTT
>LGHA01000018.1 GCA_001508595.1 Anaerolineaceae bacterium 46_22
GTGTTGGTAAAATACCTTTAAGAAAGGATAAACCTTAAAAAATCGATGTGTAACCCATGTCCCCGAACGGTTGTAACCCATGTGTCCGGTCTATACACCAAAGGGAGAGGGTTTTATATTATGGATATAAACCAAAAGTTAAGCCTCCTTTAAAATTACCAGAGTTATTATCAGCTTTTCCTCGTGGCTATTTGTTACTTTTCAGCAAGCTCTTTGTTTCACTCAAAAAGCATCAACTCAAAACCAATCAAGAACCATCAATCGACCGTCTTTCATGCTATAATCACCCCATGACCCTAACCATTGCCGTAGACATCGGCGGCACCCACATGCGAGTTGCCGCATTTCCTGAAAACGAAAAAAAGCCGACTTTCCACAAGCGCATTCGGACGTACACCAATGGCGAAACCTCTCTTGACCGCCTGATCAACCTGATCCAGGAAGCGATTCCCCCTGGTGAGCACGTGGATGCAGTGGGCATTGCGGTGCCTGGTCCGGTAGACCCTGAAAAGGGCATCATTTTGACGGCACCGAACCTCCCGGAATGGGAAGGTGTGCCTATTCCCCAACGCATTGAAACGGAAATTGGGGCACCCGCATTTCTTGGGAACGATGCCAACCTGGCTGCCCTTGGTGAATGGCATTATGGCGCTGGTAGAGGGCATCATGACCTGATTTACTTGACGATCAGCACCGGTATTGGCGGGGGTGTCATCAGTAATGACCGGCTCTTATTGGGTTCTCACGGACTGGCTGCGGAGCTCGGACATGTCACCATCCTTCCCGATGGCCCACTATGCGGCTGTGGTCAGCGTGGGCACCTGGAAGCCCTCGCCTCAGGAACGGGAATTGCTGCCTATGTTGCTGAACAACTTGCTAACGGAAGAAAATCTTCCTTATCAGGAAATCCTGATACAAAGGAGATCAGCCAGGCTGCAAAAAATGGAGATACGTTAGCCAATGAAGCATTTCAACGCGCAGGTCATTACCTGGGTCTGGGTGTTGCAAATTATTTGATAATCTTCAACCCCTCTATCGTCATTTTTGGCGGCGGCGTTTCCAAAGTGGGTGATTTATTATTTAAGCCAATGCGAGAAACCATTCAAAAAACCGTTCTCTCAAAACATTATTTAGCAGACCTGGTGATAACCACAGCCGAATTGGACGACAATGCGGGCCTTTACGGTGCATTAGCCCTCGCCCGGGATTCTATCCTTTCTAATCCCAAGCTCTGAGAGCCCATTCTTAAAATTTTCTCAATTTCACAAATATCCTAATTCCTGGTACCCGATTCTTGATACCTATTGAATCCTGCAAACCTATTCCAGGACGACACACTATTCACCATTCACCATTCCCCAATCCAGTGATATAATCTGCCACACAAAATCAAATTACAACGGGAGGTATCCTAAATGAAACCGCTTAAGTTACCAGGGCCAAATGCAAAGGCTATCATCGAGAGAGATCGCAAAGTCATCTCACACTCCTATCCCCGTGGCTATCCATTCGTGATGGATCACGGTGAAGGGACACAAGTTTGGGATGTTGATGGCAATCGCTTTTTGGATTTTGCTGCCGGTATTGCCGTTGCAGCAACAGGGCACAGCCACCCCGAGGTCGTAAAAGCGATTCAAACCCAGGCAGAGCAATTTATTCACATTTCTTCAGATTTCTATCATGAAATATGGGTGCAATTGGGGGAGAAATTAAACGAGATCGCACCCTTCAGTGGGCCAGCAGTCTCCTTTATGACCAACTCAGGTACAGAAAGTGTTGAGGCAGCCATCAAACTGGCACGATACCACACACAACGGTCGCAATTCATCGGTTTCCTGGGAGCCTTCCATGGACGCACCATGGGCGCAGTCTCCTTCACCGCCAGTAAACCTAAATATAAAGGACGTTTCTTTCCCATGATGAGCGGTGTTGTCCACGTGCCTTTTCCCGATCCCTACCGTCCTGTGCTCTTGCGGCGCAAAGGCGAAGGTTATGGAGAGGCAGTAGTCCGCTACATTGAAGAGGAGATTCTTAACCGTCTGATCCCAGCTGATGAACTGGCTGGTTTCCTGATTGAACCGATCCAGGGTGAAGGTGGCTATATCGTCCCGCCGCCGGACTTTTTCCCGGCGTTACGGGAATTATGTGACAAATACGGCATTCTCCTCATAGCAGATGAGGTTCAATCGGGTATGGGACGCACAGGTAAATGGTGGGCAATTGAAAACTTCGGCGTTGAACCGGATATTATCACCAGCGCAAAAGGAATTGCATCCGGCATGCCCTTAGGTGCAATGATCACCCGCAAGGAGATTATGAGTTGGCCTAAAGGCTCCCACGGCAATACTTTTGGCGGCAACCCAATCTCCTGTGCGGCTTCCCTGGCAACCATTGACCTGATCGAAAAGCACTACCTTCAAAATGTGCGCGAGGTCGGAGAATACGCGCTCGACGCCTTATCTGAGATCATGGAGCGCCATCCTAGCATCGGGGATGTGCGCGGTATCGGCTTGATGATTGGCGTGGAATTTGTGCAAAATCGCGAAACCAAAGACCCCGCTGTTGATTTGCGCGACGAAGTCGTTAATCTTGCATTTGAGCTCGGCCTTCTGACCCTCGGCTGCGGACAAAGCGTCATCAGGATCTCACCTCCCCTCTCAACAACAAAGACTGAGATCGATGAAGGGCTGATGATCTTTGAAGAAGCGATTGCACTGGCAGAAAAAAAGTACTTAAATAACTAAAGGGAATGTACAACGAAATTAGCATTTCATAGGTTGATTGAAGTGCCAATTTCAAAAAAAGACAACCAGTTTTGAGTTACAAAAAGGAGTAAGAAGATGACCTGGACAGATTCCTTGAGAGGTGACTCATTATCCTGGCTGTTAGAAATGGACTTCTCAAATTAAGGATGCTGTAAACCGGGGGCAACCTCGGTAAAACAGGACAGCCCAACAAATGGGTCACCCCGCGTGCTGCATGGGTATTGAAAAATATATAATGACGTTTTTAATTATATAAGATGCATTGGTGCGTAATACAAAGGTGCGTACCATTATTGCATTATGTTGATTGTTGATGTTACGCTAAGTTGTGAATTAACCACAAAGGGCACAAAGAACACAAAGAAAAATTTATCATTCGTAGATGCAGTTCAGAAAAAAGCCGCACTACACTTCCTAATTGCCCAATACCCATTACCAAATACCCAATTGACCACTCCCCATCCACCATTCACAATCTTTCCCCCAATTTCTTATACCCCTAATATAAAACTGGGCTAAAATTAGTCCATGTTACCTGATATCCGCGTACGCCAGAGAGATTATCTCTTAGAAATCTCGAGGGCTGTGACTGAAGAACTGGACCTGGACAAGCTCCTTGGACGTATTTTGAAATACAGCATTGAGCTTCTGGCAGGGCATGCCGGCTTTATCGCCTTGAGCAACCCCAACAGCCACTGGTCCCTGGCTGTATCAAACGGTTTACCCAAAGCCATCCAGCGATTTTTAGATTCCTGGCTTGACCGAATTCCCCCTGTTAAAAACCCCAAAGATATTCAAATCCCAGAGATTAACAACATTCTTTCACAAATAAGCATGGGAACCCTATCGGCGGTAGGGCTTCCCCTGGTAGCGCAGCGTGAAGTGATCGGATTTATATATATTTTCCGAAACTACCGCGGTTCATTTTCAACCAATGACCGCTCATTATTGTCCAGCTTTGCTAACCAGGCTGCCATTGCTGTTCGCAATGCGCGCCTTTACACCGAGGTCAATCGCGAAAAGCAGCGCACGGATGCGATGCTCGACTCTGCAGCCGATGGCATCCTGATCCTCAATCCGGATCACAGCATCGAACGTACCAATGCAGCCTTTGCTCGCATGTATGGATTGCCCCAGGAAAGGCTGCAAACGATGACCCATGAAGATGTCATCCATTGGGCAAAAGAACCTCATGGCATCACCCTGGATGAAGCTGAAGCCGGCGGATGGCCCCTCTCACCCCAGGCGCACCTGTATGTGGAAGGTGACCTGCGCCGTCCCAACGGGCAGCCGCCCCTGCCGGTGGGGATCACCTATGCACCATTGATCTCAACAGAAGGCTCCCTGCTCAACACCATCGCGACCATTCGCGATATCACCCGCTTCCGACAGGCAGATGAGCTTAAAAGCGAATTTGTCTCCATTGTCAGCCACGAGCTCAAGACCCCTGTCGCATTGATTAAGGGCTATGTAAGCACCTTGCGCCGTGATGACGTGCAGTGGGACCCAGAAATTATGTGTGAAAGCCTGCAGGTGATCGAAGAAGAAGCCGACCACCTGACGCGCTTGATCGAAGATTTGCTGGATGCTTCTCGTCTCCAAGCAGGCGGGATGCCGCTCAAACGCTCCGATGTTGCTATGGTTGCAATGGCACAGCGGCTGGCAGAGCGTTTCCAGGTTCAAACCGAGGATCACCAGATTATTGTGGATTTACCTGACGACCTACCGGTTGTCATGGCGGATGAAACCCGCATCGAGCAGGTGCTTTCAAACCTGATCTCCAACGCTATCAAATATGCCCCGGACGGTAAAATAACTATCAACGGCTGTGCCCGTCCGCATGAGATCCTGATCTGCGTCGAGGATGAAGGCCCCGGCATTCCGGCCGGTGATTTACCGCACATCTTTGACCGTTTCTACCGCGCCCCCGAAACCAGCCGTAAAACCAAGGGGGCTGGATTAGGCTTATACCTGGCGCGTGCTATCATCGAAGCCCACGGCGGACGCATGTGGGCGGACCCCAATCCGGATAAAGGCACCCGGATCTGTTTTTCACTGCCAAGGGATTGAAGAGAACAAGCCTTTTTATATTTAGGTGAATAAATGGCTGCCAAGTATTATGGAGCGAGGGCTTTAGCCCGATATTATTGTCTCATCAGGTGATTTATCTATGCACACGGGCTTTTTTTCGTAAATCTTTTTTTATATCGAGTTTAACAAAGGTTGGCCTGAAGGCCTCACTCCTGTCTATTAGCCTTTTACAAAAGATTCGATTTTCTTATTTGTTTATTCACAAAAACTAATCATTCCTCCTTCTCAAAATTCAAAACATCTTATAAAATAGAATAACAACACAGATATAAAAAGGGGCGGCATGATGCCAACGCGGTCACACCTTCGATCTACCATTACCCTCCTGCTGACACTCTTGTTATCCACATTGACAGGCTTGCAAGAAACCTATGCAAGGATCGACGACGACTGGTGGGACCATCAATGGCCTTATCGGATTCTTTTACAGGTGAACGAAGCGGGGACCATCACTAACGAACTGAATTTCTCTCAAGAATTCGCAAAATTAGGGATATCCAATGCCCTTTTAGACCTAAGGTCCTTACGGCTGATTCCCACTACCGCCGGTATACCCGGTGATCCAATACCCTTTGAAGAAACATTCAGCCAAATCATCAGCGATGCAGACGAACTGATCCTCAGCACCTCGTATGATGAAATGGGTTGGGGAATATTAGAAGAGAGCACAGATTTTGAAATTAATAGCACACCAAAAACACAGGGAGAAGGATCCTTACACGCCCACATTGAAATTACAGACACAACCCAACATGACTTCGGTTTTTACTACAATTTAGTTGGCTCTCCCTTTTTTGATTTGTCCGACTATGATGTTTTACTTTATGACATCTACCCTTCAATAAGCGAAGATTTGATCAATACGAAACCCGAATTGGTTTATTTTGAATTTGAGGGGGTTAAAAATTGTCGAGATGAGTTTATCAACGGTCCCGAGTTGATGATGAACAACTGGAATAAAATTGACTTTCCGTTGAGACCTTACGGAATTTGTGCAGGACCTGACCTTTCACGTATCAATAAAATTAAATTCTTTTTCAAGAAAGACAACTTCAATTATAGTGATGCTGCCATCATGGATTTTTGGATGGATTACCTCCGCTTATATGACCAGGAAGCGAATGGTCAAATCACCTGGAATGCAGAAGAAAATGTCGATGCATATTATTTATATTTTGATGTCCTCAGGTATCAATATATTCTTCCACTGGTGTTTCGCTAATGTCTTAGTTAGAAAACTGGCACCTCAAGAATTCCATTCCATTTCATAAACTTCATTTCCAAAGCTATCAGTGTCTGTTGTCGATTCTTTGCCCGATGTGTTAAAATCCCTTTATGGTAGCCTTTGAGAATTTCAAACCGATACTGCGTTTTGGCTGGCGCTTGCTGCGGCTGGGCATCCTTCTGACTCTGCTGGTCTTTTTTACAGTAGGTTCGATCGTGCCCCCTTCCGGTTTGGAAAGCCAGGCGTACGCCTACACCCGCCACATCGAGTTTGATTACGGTGCGTGGACTTTGGATGCCATCGCCGCCAAACTCTCAAACTGGGCGCTGAGCCTGAACCGCTTCCTCCCCGATAAAGCGCAGTCCCAATTGGTGCTGGACACCCTCTCACAGGTCAGCCTTGTCAACAATCTGCAAACCGAGCTTTTGCTGATTTACGCCAACCCCAACATTGAAAACCCGCATACGGCCTCTAAAATCGTCCAGGTTGAACTTGAAAAAGCACAGCAGAAGCTGAGCGACCTGGCACCCCTTGCCGAATCCATCCTGCAAAGCCAGTTGATGAGCGTCGTCAGCGAAGCAGGACTAGGTGGGCTCGGGCAGGTCTTCCCCCCCTCGCTCTACCAATTCAGCGACACGCCCCAATCGCTGGTGATCTCCCCCCGGGAAGAGATCTCTCAGGTGCTGGATATCTCGCTGCTGCCCGTTTTGGATGCCGATGACATGGATGCCCTTGAAACACTTGTCTTCCAGGAATTGAACCATGCCGCCCTGGTTGTACCCATCGGCGGCGTTGGCACCTATCCCACCATGGTCATGCAGACCGCCGATATTGTCTGGCTGACCGAGGTGATCGCCCATGAATGGATTCACAATTACCTGACCCTGCGCCCCCTGGGCATCAATTATTACACCACCCCCGAACTGCGCACGATTAATGAAACCACCGCGTCCTTAGCCGGCAAAGAACTGGGGAGGTTGATCCTGCAAAAATATTATCCCGCCTACCTGCCGCCTGAAGAGGAACCGGGTCAAAATAAGGCTGCCCCTTCAACCAGCGCCCTCGAAATGGCACCGGAAAGCTTTGATTTCCGGGCTGAGATGCGAAAAACGCGCGTCGAAGTGGACCGGCTATTAGAGCAGGGTCAAATTGAACAGGCAGAGTCCTACATGGAAGCAAGACGCCAGGTCTTTTGGGAAAACGGCTTCCTAATTCGCAAACTCAACCAGGCATATTTTGCCTTTTACGGCGCTTATAATGACGCACCCGGCGGAGGTGCCGCAGGGGAAGACCCGGTTGGGCCGGCAGTTCAGGCATTCAGGGATAAATTCACCTCCCTGTCCGATTTCCTGAAAGCAATCGCCTGGGTTAATTCTTATGCTGATCTTTTGGGACTTCTTTCGGGTTAATTAATCATCCCAGCCAGGATCGCCGTCGTCCCCCAGGTCAGCCAATTCCGGCATTTCTCGTTCGATCTGTTCCGGGTCCTGACCTTTTTCCAGCCTTGAGACCACTTCATCAAACTCAGGTCCCACTTCCTCCCCTAACTCAGATTGCATCTGCCGCATGAGCCTTCCCATCGCCTTTGGATCGTCCTCAATACCATCCAAACTTGAAGGGTTCACCAGGTTCTCCATGCGGCTTTCTTCAGATTTTGAGATCCGAATTCTCCCAATCCGCCGTCGCACCTGTCCACTGCCGCAGGCTGGGCAGCGCACTTCAGCCGCATCATATTCTGCATACGTTAAAAAGACTGTAAATCGCTTATGACATTCTTCACAAAGATATTCGTAAGTTGGCATTGGCATTTCTCCGGTTCATAACCTAAAATACATTATAATCAAAGTCTGGCACGGTTTCGATCAACAATCATTTCCGGCCTTTTTGGCTGAAAATCCTAATCTCCAGAAAATATAACAAAACCATCTATGAATAATATTAAAATTGATTTTGAATTAATACAACCCAAACACAGCCCCCTGCTGATCGTCATTTCCGGTCCATCCGGCATCGGCAAAGACACCGTCGTCCAGGGGATGAAGGATCGGGACCTTCCCTTTCACTTTGTGATCACCGCCACCAGCCGTCCCCCCCGAGATTATGAAGTTGACGGCGTGGATTATTTCTTTTACAGCAAAGAAACCTTCGAAAAGATGATCGAGGAAGGCGAGTTCCTGGAATATGCCTGGGTGTACTCAGCATATAAAGGCGTCCCAAAATCACAGGTGCGCGAAGCCATGGCATGCGGTGAAGATGTCGTCATGCGCCTGGATGTACAGGGCGCAGAAACCGTCCATTATCTTGCTCCCGATGCCATCCTGATCTTCCTGACAGCAAACAGCAAAACTGAATGGTTGCAGCGTTTGAAAGATCGCCGAAGCGAAACCGATGAAGAGCTCGAATTGCGGATTGAGACAGCAAAAAAGGAATATGAAACTTTGGACATCTTCGATTACATTGTCCTCAACGAAGAGGGTAAGCTGGACGAGACATTGGATGTGATCGAAAGCATTATTACCGCTGAACATCACCGGGTTCATACCCGTCAGGTCAAATTATGAACGACGAATCTCCCCGACCGGATACCAACGCAAACCGCGAATCTTTCCGAATAAAATTCCCAGGCACAAAACCGATAGCCACATTCGTCCTGATTGGCATTTCAATCGCGTTTTTTATTCTCCAAACTATAACTGAGACAATCAGCGGATATGACCTTTTGTTCCTGTATGGCGGCAAGATCAACAGCCTGATCACAGCAGGCCAGGTCTGGCGCCTAATAACCCCTGTTCTGCTTCATGATTCAATTTTACATATTGCCATGAACATGTACGCCCTTTACATCCTCGGACGCAGGATGGAAAGATTTTACGGCCACAAACGCTTTTTGCTGCTGTACCTGATTTCTGGTTTTGCGGGCAATGTCCTCTCCTTCGTGCTGACCGACGCACCTTCTTTAGGCGCTTCTACTGCCATCTTTGGATTATTCGCCGCTGAAGGGATCTTTATCTTTCAAAACCGAAAACTCTTTGGCTCAGCCCAAACGCGGCAAGCCTTGATGAACCTCGGGATTGTTTTAATGATCAACCTGGTTTATGGCTTTGCACCGGGGTCCAATATTGACATTATGGGGCATATTGGGGGGCTGATCGGTGGGGCATTTTTCGCCTGGAAAGCCGGACCCATCCTTGGCGTTACCGGAGAACCGCCCTTTTTCGATATGATCGACAAAAGAAAAAAGAAGGATGTAACCCTTGCCAGCGCAGTAGTTCTGGTGGGTTTCACAATTATCGCGTTAATCCCCTTTATCACCGGGTAAAACCGCAAAATCACTTATAAACAGAAAAGGCTGCTCAGGAAACCAGGCAGCCTTGTTTTTGGTTTTACAATCTTCAATCAATTGTAAACAAACTTCCAGCTGATGTTCCCTGGACTTCAGGGTAGAAGTACATCCAGGCACGGCTGGGTAAAACCTGAAAGGTTCCTCGCTGGAGGGGGACCAGGGTATAAACCAGTGTGTAGGTTCCGGCTGGCACATAATCCGCCGTCCACAGGATGTGGTCGTCATAGATTTGCGGCTGATTAAAATACCACCACCCCCATCCATGTTCAAAAGGCGTTCGAGGATGATAAATATCAATCGGGGATTCCTGAACCGTTTGCGATGTCAGAAAGTCCTGGTTGAGAATTTCTGTTCCTGAGGGGATGAAATCCTCCAGCATCAAATTGATCATATCGCTGGACAGGGTGATCGTCAGGGCAGCAGTGATCATTTGTGAAGGGCCATCCGCACCCAGGGATATTGTATCAATCGGTGTGCAATCATCCCTGCCGGGGCAGCCCTCACCGGACAGGTAATACGCACGCTGGACGCTGATCCCCCTGTTAATCGCTTCAGCGTTAGCTGCTGGTTGATAAGTTTTCAGATCGACACGATAATACAGCGTCCCAGGGCCGTCCCCGCGCTCAATCACCAATGCATTTGGTGACTCTGGATGCAGATCGAGGATCGAGGTGCTTGTTCGGATGCTGGTCGAATCTGCCTCCCCTTCTGCAAAAAGGCGATCATTCAAAAATGCCTGGAAGGGGTAATCAGCCTGGAAATCCCCCGTCCCCTTTAACGCAGACGTGGCAGCCATCAGCACCCAGGCGGATTCAAAAGGTGAACTGGCAGGGTTCAAGGCATTTCTGTGAGTCATCAAATAACGCAGTGCCGGAACAAGGCTGGTTGAGGCGGGGTCAAGCGCTGAGAGCGTCAACACCCCTACAGCGGTGTTGAAAAGCGGTGTCCCCGGCAGCATCCACGAAACTTCCTGGCTCTCCCAATGGACTCCCGTCTCAGACCGCACGGCAGCAGCTTCCAAATCGCCAAGCAAGACGTTAAGCTGTGCAGAAGACCCATCAATTTGGTCCAATGCCAGGGTAAACAAACCCAGGGACCAGGGGTTCAGATCTGATCGACGATTATAGACAGCAGCGATGTAATTATGAAGGCTAAAATTGCTCTCACGTAAAGCATATATCTGGAAAGCCAGGCGATCCAATTCCCAGGTTTCTTCGATATTTCCCGGATTAATAAGATGATTGAAGAGATATCCAAAAGCCCGATCCAGGTAATACTCGCCAACCTCAAACCCCGCATCTGAGGCAAGCTGCAAACCATGGAGGACGTAAGCCGTAATGAAAGCATCCGAGCTGAGAAAACCCGCTCCCGATCCCCCCCACCATGACCATCCGCCGTCAAATTTCTGGATTTCCAATAATTCTTGCAGACTCTCCCCTACCAGGATGGATAAGTCTGACTCAAGCTGCGGTGTTTCAATCCCCAGGTCCTGTAAAGCCTGGTAGGTATTTACATTTGCCAGCATTCTCGAGACGATTGAGATCGTATCAGAAAAACTTGGTGAATCAAAGGCTTGCAGACTATCAAGAATAGAGGCGGTCAGAGACGGCTGTAATTCCAGTGAAAGGGAACCGGATGATGGATCGGTCGAAATTGGCAGGCTGACCAATTCCAACACCTGCCCCTCTTCCCCAATCTGACCCGCTGTACTGAAGGTGGCAGGCATCGCATACCGCAGTACCTGCAAGTCGCCCCAAACCGGTTTTGCAGCATCTTCGTACCCATCTGATTGAGCCTGGAAGATTAATTCGACACTTTCCTGGCTTTCCACCAGGCACCACCAGTTAACCCGGGTATTTGTGCCGGCATCAATAACAAGCGTTTGGCTCTGGTCCGTCCCTTCTTCCAATGTAAATCCGCTTCCCAGAAGTGAGACTTCAACTTCCATTGACTCAGTTGTATTGTTATGGACAATTGCTGCCAATTCGACCCGATCGCCATCAACCAGGAATCTAGGAGTGACAGGCCGCACCATTAGATCTTTTTGGGTAATAATCTCGCCTTCCGCCTGCCCAACATAATAATCTTCAGTCAAGCCGCGCACATCCACCACCCAGGTGGTTAATGAATCCGGCAGTGGGATCGTGAGCTGGGCAGTCCCGTCAGATCCTGTCACAACACGTCCTTCCCAAAGGGCTGTGTCAGGGAAGTTTTCCCGCAATGACTTTTCGACAGCCATGTCGCCCCCGCCCCCGCCAATCCCCAATTCTGAGGTTAAGGCAAGCTGCATGGCGTAGGTCTTTAGTGAAAAGGATGTCTGTACTGCGAGCGGCTGACTGCTGTAAAAGGCATCCAAAATCGGCTGGCTGTTAGGCTCAACAAGTGCCAGCAAAGCCTTATCAACAACAGCAACAGAAAACTCTCCCTGCACTGGATTCCCCTGCTGATCGGTAACCAAAAGCTGAGCAGAAACAGGTGCTCCTGGGGTTGTGACTTGCGGGTCAAGGATCAATTCAACATTCAGGGTTTTGCTTTTTGGTGAAACCTTGATGTTATGTATCCCCTGTCGGAAACTGGGATTGCCATCCTCATCCAACCCAAACAACATCACCGATATGTAAACATTGGGAATTGAGTCGCTGGTTATTGGGACCTCAATGGAATAGCCCGCACCCGTTACCCCAACGACCTGTGTTTCCATCACCTGACCTCTTTCAAGGGTGACCAATGCTTTTGCATCACCCGGGAAGGGGTTCGGGAAGAAAATATTTGCGCTTTGACCGGGCTGGTAAAGCTCGGCATCCGGTATCAATTCAATCAGGTTCTGCGTTCGCCTTGGCCAAACCGCAGTACCCTCGCCTGCTGCCCAAACCAGGGACTCGGTTACTGCATTACCGGAGGTAACAGTCAGCAGGTAGGTGCCTGGCTCAGGTGGAACAAACGACAGTCGTGAAAGCCCATCATCTCCCGTAATTGGGTTCGCTGTGTCGATCAAGCTTTTTCGTCCGACGTACTGGTAAGGCATTTCCATCCTGCCAGTCTCCTCAACTTCCCACTCAATCGCCTCAAAGGAAGCTTCCAGAGCAAGCTGTCCTACTGGCTCTTTTTCCCAGTCGACCGTCAAAATAGTAAAGGAGAAGGGGGTGTTCACATTGCCGAAATAGGTTTCGAGCTTGATCCCAATATAGAAAATATCAGGATGAATCTTTGCGGATTCACGGTAAGAAACGGGAAACCCACTTTGATCGGATACCGTAACTTCCAGGGTCAGTTCCTGCAGACTGCCAGCTGACACGTCTTCTAATGCTATATCCGATTGTGAGAAAACAAGATTTGACTGCCCCTGTTCATCAGTAAACCCCTCACCATACGCAACACGCTCACCAAGAACAGAATACGCTGGCAAGCGCGGCATGATCCAATCCGAGCTCATCGGTCCAACCTGGTAACCCGGGAGTTCAAATCGTCCTTCATCCCTGTAGAGCGACCATGAATAACCCTGATCAGCAACCGGCAGCCCAAAATAATAAGCTGCTTGTAATTGGGCGGTCAAATCTCCCCCAAAAACAATTTCATCCTGGGTCAAATCCAGCGAGATTTCAATTTCAGGTTTCCGATATGCAGCGACATCAAAATACAGGCTTTCGATCGCTTGCTCGCCCTGTGTCAGGGCAATCTGGAACATGCCAGGGGAGGCATCCGGTGGGATATCAACACTTCCTTCCAGCGTGCCAAATTGGCTCAGCGTGAGTGTGTTGGAATAAAGGTTTATCGGGATTCCCGACATACCCGGATCACCGTATACAGCCACATCCACCTGTTCCATGCCTGAAGGCACTGGCAAGTCGTTTTCTCGCGAGAATAATACAGCCTTGAAATGCATCGTATCGCCCGGACGATAAATCGGCCGATCTGTATAAATATAAGCTTCAATTTCTCTCGGCAGGGTGTTTTGTCGGATACCCTGTTCATGAAGCACATAACCCTGCCCCCAGGTTGAAATTGAAAAAGCGAAGTCATCCTGCCCGGGTTTGCCAATCACTGCCAGGAAATTGGCGTAGGGTTCCTCAGGCCTTGTAATTTCTTCAATGAAAAAGCCGTCTGAATCCGTTTCTCCGCTGGCAAGAATATCACCCTCTGTGTTATAAACTATCACGGGTGCCCCCGCCAGGGGAGTGTGATCAGACAGCGTCGTTCCCCAAATAAAGGCTTGCTCAGGTGCAATCTTCATCACAGCATGATTATCACTGACGATCAGGTAGTATCTTTGATAGACCTGTTCACCATTCTCGACCAAATCAGCTGACGTCATTCCAAGGAAATACACGCCTGGAGATAATGG
>LGHA01000173.1 GCA_001508595.1 Anaerolineaceae bacterium 46_22
CACGGCGTGCGATCCATCGACGATCCAAAATTGATCGACTTCCTGGTGGAAGAACAAATCCCCCTGACGGTATGCCCGCTTTCCAACATCAAGCTGTGCGTCTTTGAGGATATGACCCAGCACAACATCAAACAGCTGTTGGATTTGGGGGTGTGCGTCACCATCAATTCCGACGACCCTGCTTATTTTGGCGGCTATATGAACGAGAATTTCTACGCCACCCAGGTGGGATTAAATCTTTCCAAAACGGATCTGTACAAAATCAGCCGCAATGCGATCCAGGCTGCATTCCTTAATGGTGACCGAAAGCAAGCACTTATGGCAGAGCTGGTCGCGTATTTTGGGGGAGAGGAATTGGTTGATTAGGTATTAGGCGAGCAGGTAGTCAGGAAGCAGGGTCGGGGTTTGGTATAAGTTAATTAATTTGGATTTCACGGTTCCCGATAAATTGTCGATCCTGATGGAACCAGAGAACTTCTAGGTCATGTTTCCAACGTGACACATCATTACCATTGAAATTCATTATCCCTTTCGCCGGCAGTAATCACGAATAAAAAATCCTGTCATTGCGATCGCAGAGAAGCAATCTCAAAGTTACCTCTCAATTGTTGGTTCAGGTCTCCTGACCTGAACCAAACCGCAAATCACCATGTCCTGTCATTACGACAAGATGAGCGCTATCACTCAAAGAGCGGTCTTCGACCGAGCAAGTCGCAGCAGGCGTACACAGATTTTATGAAAAATCTGTGATCAGCTTTCAGCTTTCAACTTTCAACTTTCAACTTTCAGCTATCAGCTATCAGCTATGACCTATCAGCTACGAGCTACCAGCCATTACTCTGAATGGGCATCCTTGGCGAAATCACTGAGGGGCTTTGCCAGGTTGATCAATTCCGTCGGGATGATGAACTTGGTCGATGCACCTTCGCCCAGGTTCTTCAGGGCTTCCAGGTATTGCAGTGTGAGCGTCTTGCTGTCCACACCTTTCGCAACATCATGAATCTTATCCAGTGCGAGTGAAAAGCCCTCTGCCTCAAGGATGGATGCCTGCCGCTGACCTTCAGCCTCCAGCACTTTGGCTTCCCGGCTGCCCTCAGCTTTGAGGATGGCGGCTTGTTTGTCACCGGTGGCAACAGCTATGGCGGCTTCCCGTTTACCATCGGCTTCAGCCACCATCGCCCTTCGATTGCGCTCAGCAGCCATCTGCCGGGTCATCGCCTCTTCAATAGCACGCGGCGGCACAACCTCGCGAATCTCGACTGCCATAATCCGGATGCCCCACCGGTCCGTGACCTGGTCCAATTTCTCATGCAGCACCTGGTTAATTTCATCCCGTTTAGAGAGCACATCATCCAAATCCATCGCACCGACAACCGCACGCAGCGTGGTGATTGCCAACCCCCTGGCAGCCCCAGTAAAATCTTCAACCTCGAGGACGCTGCGGACAGGGTCAATCACCTTGTCATAAACCAGGAAATCAATGCTGACCGAGGCATTGTCCGCTGTAATACAGGTTTGCGGGGGAACATCGAAATAATCCTCCCGCAGGTCAACCGCGATCGCGCGATCGACAAAGGGGATCAGGAAAATCAATCCCGGCCCCTGTGCGCCGATGCTGCGGCCTAACCTGAAGATGACCAACCGTTTATACTCCGGCACAATGCGTACAGCTATGACGATCAGTACCCCGATAAATCCAATCAGCAAAGCGACCAGCGTAAAATTTAAAGCGTTTTCAAACATAAACAACCTCCTCAGTCGTTAATACAAATACGTCAATTGAAATTACCTTTGTTTTCTGGCGTCACCATCAGGCGAACACCCGATACCTTAATCACGTGCACCGCCTCGCCTTTTCTGACTTCTCCGCCCAGACTGGTTGCACTCCAGGTTTGTCCCTCGATCCGCACATCCCCATCTGGCTTGAGGTCCGTTTCGGCAACAGCTGTTTTACCGATCAGACTTTCAGCGCCCATTTGCGGTGGACGTTTGCTGGCTTTTAAGATTGCCCGCAAAATCACCAGGCTGAAGAAGACAATCAGACCCGCCATAAACAGGATCAGCCACAAACTGACCCGCACTTCGGGCGCAGACGGGGATTCGGGTTTGAAGGGCGAAAACAGCAGCAGGGAGCCTAAAATGAAGGGGATTAAACCGGCGACGGTTACAACCACCTCGGTATCCGTCAGCAGTGCCACCACAAACAAAATCAACGAAAGCGCCAGCATCCCAACCGCCGCCCAATTGACTGGCAGGCTGCCCAAAGCCATAAAGCCGATGATAAAACACACCCCTGCGCCAATCCCCGCCGCACTCAAACCCGGATCGGAAAGTTCGGCTAACAGGAATAATGTCCCTAGGGATAAAAGCATATAAGCGATATTCGGATCGTTGATGATGTGATAAAAGCGCTCGACCCAGTTCATTTTTTCAACCTGCAGACTAAAACTCGATAGATCCAAGCTGCCCCCCCTGACCTGTCTCCCGTTCACCTGTGAGAGCAAATCTTCGAGATCATTTGCCAGGATATCAATAACATTGGCATCAAGCGCCTCGGTTGATGTCATCGACAGGCTTTCCCTGACCGCTGATTCCACCCACGGCACGTTGCGTCCATGCCTTTCAGCCAGGCTGCGCACAAAGGCAGCGGCATCGTTGAGGGCTTTTTCGCTCATCACCTCATCCATTTCACCGCCCAGGGCGACCGGGGTGGCTGCGCCTACGTTTGTTGCTGGTGCCATGGCTGCGATATCCCCTGCCATCAGGATGAATAACCCTGCTGAAGCAGCTCGGGCACCTTCGGGTGAGACGAAAACTGCGACCGGTACTGGTGACTGCAGGATAGACTGCACCATCTCGCGCATGGAGGTTTCCAATCCGCCGGGGGTGTCAAGCACAATCACCACCAGTGCAGCGTCTGATCGTTGGGCAATATCTAAAACTCGGTCTAGGTAGCGGGCGCTGAAGGGATTGATCACGCCCTCAACCTCCAGAACAACAACGGGTTGAATTCGTCCCTGTCCTACGGCTGGCGTAACGATCCCGGCAGAGAAAATGATCAGGGCAAAGATGGAGATCAATAAAATTCTGGTCCGCATATCTTTTTTCCGTCCTTCCCACCATCAATTGAATGTATGGT
>LGHA01000174.1 GCA_001508595.1 Anaerolineaceae bacterium 46_22
TTAACCTATGACTGCTGTTGATGACATTAAAGCGCGTTTGGATATTGTGGATATCGTCTCAGAGACGGTTAAATTGCGCCATTCCGGCAAGAATTACACCGGTTTTTGCCCTTTCCACACAAACACCAAAACCCCTGCTTTTGTGGTCTTCCCGGACACGCAAACCTGGCGCTGTTTTGGTCAATGTAATGAGGGCGGCGATCTCTTCAACTTTGTTATGAAGCGCGAGGGCTGGGATTTTCAAGAGACATTACGCCGCCTGGCGGAGCGCGCCGGAGTGACACTGCATGAATACACGCCCGAAGAACAGGAAAAAGTTGAGGAGAATGAACACCTGCGGGAAGTGCTCAGTATGGCCGTGACCTTTTACCAGCATCAACTGCGAAACACTGAAGCCGGAAAACAAGCCCTGGATTATCTTTATGGCAGAAAACTAACCGATGAAACCATCGATGCTTTTGCCCTGGGTTATGCCCCGGATTCCTGGGACGCGCTGACCAATCACCTGACCTCCCGATCAGTCTCAATCCAGGAATTGAATGATGCGGGGCTGGTTTCCGAACGTGGTTCCGGCGGTGTTTATGACCGCTTCCGCCACCGCCTGGTGATCCCAATTCGCGATGATCGCGGCCGCATGGCTGGTTTTGGCGGGCGTGTACTGCGGGAGGATGATGTACCCAAGTATTTGAATTCACCGAAAACAGCCGTTTTTGATAAAGGTCGAATGCTGTACGGTTTGGATATGGCCCGCCGGGATATCCGGCTAAAGGACCAGGTGGTGATCGTTGAGGGCTACCTCGATGTTATTGGTCCTTACCAGGCAGGTTTTAAGAACTGTGTTTCCCCGATGGGCACTGCCCTGACTGAAGACCAGTTCCGCCTGATCAAACGCTATTCTCGCAGGATCGTACTTGCACTCGACCCGGATGCCGCCGGTCAGAAAGCGACATTGCGCGGTCTGCAAACAGCCCGAGAAACCCTGGAACGCGAAGGGGATCCAATCTTTGACTCACGCGGTTTGATGCAGGTCGAAGGGCGCTTAAAAGCCGATATCCGCGTGACGGCACTCCCTGACGGGCTTGACCCGGACGAAATTGCACTGGAAGACCCTGAGCGTTGGGCACAGCTGGTAGCAGAAGCAAAACCTGTGGTCACCCATGTAATGGAGACTCTGGCATCGCGTGCCGATGTTGATGACCCAAAGGTCAAAGAAGAAATTGCCAACCAGGTGCTGCCCCTGATCGAAGATGTCAAGGGCAGCGTTGAGCGAGAAGCCTATCGTCAGCGCCTGGCTCGCCTTTTGCAGGTGGATGAACGCGCATTGGTGCGACAGTCATCGGGCGGAGCTCCCAGCCGCAGGCGGTCCTTCCGCCCGCGTCAGAAGCTCCCCCAAATGCCTGCAAGCCCGACAGATAATACTCATCGCCAATTAGAAGGCGCTTGCATCAAAGCGCTGCTTGCCGACCCAAGCCTGGTGCACTTTGTCGATCGGACCTTTCGAACCTATGAACTGGCAAGCTTACAAGCAGACGACTTCACACACACGGATTTCAAAGAGACCTTCAAACTGGTGAAACTAGCCCTGGAGCAGGATGCTGAAAATCCTATAGACTACATCCAGCAGCGACTCTCAGAACCGCTCAGAGACCTCATCCTTGAAGGTAATCAGGAGGAAGATTTTCCAAATTGGCGATTCCAGCCGAATGCCCCGGTCCTGGAATCCTTATTGAATATGTTCATCCGGCTGCGGCGAATCCGGATTGACGAAGGTCTGGATCAGCTGGTTTTTTTACAATCACAGGAGCGTGATGAGGAAGAAGAAGGGGCACTCGATATCAGCAAAATTGCTTTAGAATATGTAAAAGCCAGGGCAAGATTGGACCAGGCTTTACAACAAGGGAACCGTCTGACCTGAGATGCGTTGTTGAAATTAACTACAAATGCAGAAATCAAACGCCGATAATTGACAGCCTGAGATAATAAAGAACACAATACATGGCAGATACGAAACCAGAAGAAGAAGCACGATCGAGTACTGCACAGGATAAAGAAAGAGAAACCTCTGAATCCAATGCTGCAGCGATTCATGCTATCTTAAGCAGCGGCAATGACCCTGTCAGGCTATATCTTCTTGAAATTGGGCGCATTGAACTGCTCACTACGGACCAAGAATTCTGGCTTGCTGCCAGGTTAAAAGCACAAAACCTTGCTAAAAAGCTCAAATTAAAGGCTGTTCAAACCGGCGAAACCATGCCAAAAGCCTTGATGGTGGAAATTTGTCTTCAAATCACAATCCTTTGTGAAGAACTGCAAAAAACGGCAAAAAAACAAAAAATCATCCTGCCAGATTATTCACGCTGCCTTCGCGAAACACAAATGCTGCGACAAACCTGGCAAATAGATGATCCCTCTTATTTGCGCGCTTTTCTTGAAAGCGAATACTGGCAGAAAGAAGACAAAAAGAAAGAAATCGTTGAGAAAATTTTTAAGGTGTTTCTCTGTTTCTATTTGCTGCCCCCATCATTAGCGGAAGTTTTATCGACAAAACTCCAAACGAAGGCGCGAATACCCGATGTGCGCTTCTTCATGGAAAATTTGCCAGAGTCTCAAACCATTGAATCCAATTTTAGTGATATTGAGCTGTTAAGTAATGAAGCAAACCAGGCGCTGACCCGGGCGAATTTGCGCCTGGTGGTCAGTGTTGCCAAGCGCTACATGAACCGGGGTATATCATTTCTCGACCTGATCCAGGAGGGAAATATCGGCCTTCTGCGTGCCGTAGATAAATTTGACCCCACCATGGGCTTTAAATTCAGCACCTACGCTACCTGGTGGATCCGGCAGTCGATCAGTCGATACATTGCAGAAAACGCACGAACCATCCGCATCCCGGTGCACATGTACGAATCGATCTCCCGGGTGATCCGCATTCAAAGAGAACTGACCCAAAAATTAGGCCGGGAACCAAGCACAGAAGAAATCGCACTGCATACGGACTTCTTGGAAACAGATGTAATTGAAGCAATCCGGCGAGCAAAAAAAGAGAACATACCTCTTACGCCTGATCTTGAATCTGCGTGGGAAGAGGCAGCAGATAAAGTTACCAATAT
>LGHA01000019.1 GCA_001508595.1 Anaerolineaceae bacterium 46_22
GGTGCTCTGAAGATTCGAGGTAAGGTCTTTTCATATTGGGCGATGATATCGCCTTCTTCCAAATTATCGCCGACCTCACAAATCAGACATGAAGTCGTCTCATCAGGTGAAATTCCCAAGCCCTTAGCAATATCCAGCATGATGATCTTTCCTGGAACCTGTGCTTCAGCAATGACATCCTGGGGGTTGACTTCCATTCCCTTTTCCACGAGGACTTTTCCAGGAATCGGCAGCTTTCGAACGCGTTCGATTTCTGCGAATGAAGTCGCTCTTACCACATCAACGATCATTGCTGCCCCCAGCCACTATTCAAATTTATCCGCCAAGCACGACTTGCCATCGCTTCAGCTCCTCAATTCTTTTCTCATCATCCTCAGGAAGCCGCAAAGGGCGACCCCGAGCATCAATCACAACGCCCATGCTTCCACCCGGGATTTTCAATCGACCGCCAACTCCCTGACCGCCAAATCCGACATCCGTTCCAATCATCGGCTCCAGGCTGAGTTCTGCCGTTACATCAGATGGGATCACCAGGCGCCTTAGGCTGCCCTGCAATACTTCCACATCGTAATCTTTGCCACCATCCGTCTTTACTTTCACATTTAATATCACTTCATCTTCCGGGGCGTCTGAAACGGGAACAATAACCGTGCCCAAATTTTCAAAGGCATCTGATCCTAATACCTGTACAGGCAAAACCGGCTCCAGGGTGCCAATCAAACCCAGCATTGGTAGTATTTGATAGCGATCGAGCACAATCGTGGTCACACCCCAGGGTTCCAGACCGTCAATCAACATCAACATGGCTTGCCCAGCTGATGGGGTTTGAGTCAGAATGGACCCGCTGGCGATCATCGGTTCAAAGCTGCCTAAAAGCCCTTTCTTTTGTTTATAAGTGAACCATGAATAATTCTCTGCGAAGCGATGTGCTGCCTGCCTTATCCGGTATCGCGCATATGCCTGCAAAATTGCTAATCCATCGAGATCCTCAGGTGCAAAATGGGGCAGCAAGGCATGATTGCATAAAAATTCACTTACATCCTTCTGTGTCACCGAAGCGGCTGTCCATTGATGCACAAAATCGATCATGCCTACATCAATTGAGCCAGGTAAACCATCCCTGGCAGGCTGGATCAGGACGCCTGCATCTTCACCTGAGCCAGCACCTAACATCGTCGAACCACCGCCGAGATCGAGTGTCAGTACCCCTTTTTTTGTTTTGGCATTCGCCTTACCCAGATATCGAATCATCCTTGACAGTGCAAAACTTTTTGTCCCCGCAATGGATTTTGATTTTTTGATCAAGCCTTTGAAACCAGGAATAGCTTTCTGATATCGTTTTACAACAATCTTTTCAACCGCTGCCTGCGCCGGCACCAGGTCCATTTCATCCTGATCTGGACGAATATTCGGCACAACCGTCAGGTCTGCCAAAGGTTCTAACTGTCGTTTGACCCTTTCTTCCAATAATACATTCCCCGCGTAAAGAACATCAGGCTTGTTCTCATCCGGTAATAACCGCAGCACCAA
Source organism: Anaerolineaceae bacterium 46_22 (assembly GCA_001508595.1). Classification (GTDB taxonomy): domain Bacteria; phylum Chloroflexota; class Anaerolineae; order Anaerolineales; family Anaerolineaceae; genus Brevifilum. The sequence goes on from LGHA01000019.1 coordinate 1,531, forward strand.
TTTTAAAACATCGATCCAGGATCTGAGGTGCCGCTCATCACCGCCATTTTCACCACCTGTCAGGATCACAAGCTCGGGATGATGAGAAACGAGTGCATCAACCAATTCAGCTTTATCGGATAATGCTGTCAGGTTGTAAGAACCAACAATCGCCAGGGGCATGGATTCAATTAACGCATGTCCTGCTTTCAGAGAACCAGCATCCATCAAACCCAGTAAAACTGTTCTGAGTTTTGGTCCTCCGGAAATTGTCACGGCAATGCGATCCACACCGAGGCCAGTTTCATAAAAAGGCCAAATTAATTCGCCATTCGGTTTTAAGATGTGTACGTCTGATCGGCTCTGCAAATCTTGCATGGCGGCGCCTGCACCGCTCCCGAGCTGAAAATCCTTACCCAGGCTCGATGATGCCCGACCAAAGGCTTCCAGCTTGAATTTTTCATCCAGGACGCCGAAATAAGATGCCCGTGTATTAACAAAACCAATGTCCAAACCAAGTAAAGCGTGCAAAACCCCTCGATGGTCCATTAGAAACTCCGAAAGAGATTGTTGATAAATTGTCCAATAAAGAGGAGGCGATCAATTAATGCCAGAAGGCTTGACGAGAACACACCTGCAAAAACTGCCCCCAGGCTGATGCCGATAAAAACTTGCCCGACTTTACTCAAACCTTCCAATATTGCAGGGCGTTTTTCCAAATCTTCTTCTGTCATTGATTTTCTTTTCCGTCCGAAATGAAAATAACTCAGGGTCCCAACGGTACCGACAAGCATCAAAACAGCATCAAGAATGCGAAACCAGGTTTGATTTGGCACTGCGTACCACATCGCTGGGTCAAAGGAATCAACAATCGCTCGCGACTGGGGAAGCAAAGTACCAAATACGGCACCGCCCACAGCAATCGCCGCCGCTAAACCAGCCATGTAGGCTAAGGGCAAACTGCCAATCCATGTGAGCCCCTTGAATTGGCTCAACACCAACATGAAGATCAAGACAACGGGGATCCCCAGCCATAAGACTCCAGGCAAGGTGCCATTAACGATCGGTCTGACCAAATAAGGCCATAAAATTTGGTTTGAGATGAGCAAAACCACATAACCAGCCATAACACCAATAAACAGGTGGGATGCAAAACGAAAGAAGATATTATCGCCGAGGAGATAGCTGAGCACCATCAAGGTCAGCAAGAAGCTGAAAACGATCCACAAGATCTCATAGGAAAAGGTCATGCTGCACCTCCTTCCTCATGATTTTGATTGCCAGCATTTACCGCACCAATCACCATAATTGCTGCCAGCATCACCAAACCCACCTGGTAAGCTCGCCGACGATTTCCAATCAGAATGCCTGTTGATAATTCGGATTCAAGGATCACGCCATCATTGAGCCCTGAGACCATTCCAGTGATTTGTCCCGAGTCAAAATAGGGAACCAGCATCGGCATCGATTGCGCTGTGACGACCAGGCTAATGGGTATGTCGGGCATTAATACCGTCAGTTGTTCAATCCAGGTTCTGACACCTTCAGCCGTATCAGAAAGGATCAGGATGCTGTCAAATCCACCGTCAGGCAGTGCTTTTGAACTTTCAGGCAGCCCAACAATTTGCCAGTTCGCTGACGTCACCATACCCAGCCCAAATGCGCCGTAAGCACCAATTGGGAAATACCCTAAATCAACAATAGAATCCGTTTCCAACGCGTGAATTTCTCCAAGAAGCTGCCGCTGGAGAATGGTCCCTGAAACCGAAGATGAGATCAGGCTGATCTCACTGTCCTTTGATACCAGGCTTTGAAGTATTGGCGTCGAAACCAGGTTAATCTCGCTCGCATATGCCGGCTGGTAATCAAACACCAGCAGAATTGAGGAACTTTCTTCTAAATCGGATATCCAGGATAAAAATCCAGCGGTATGCGGTTGAATCGGTCCAGATTGATTGCCAGTTGTTCCACCAATGAATAAGGAAAGGCTCATGCTGAGGATGAGTAAAATTGCAAAGAAAAAGCGGGCTGCGCCAAGTTTTGAGCGTCGTTTAATTGCACGGACAGGTCTTGGGGCATTCTCATCTAAAATCATTGATGTGAGTTGATCCGCCTGGTTTCTCTCTTCTTTGGTGATAGTCAACTTGGGAGGAATAGCTTCATATAAAGGTGTTTCATCGATGGGGATTTCACGGGTTTCAGCTGATTCATCTATCTCGACTGATTCACTTTCCATATCTTCGTCAACGAGATCAGGCTCATCCCCCACCTCAGCGGTATCCTCTTCACTATCTTCCAGGGCAGCTAACCAATTTAATAAACTATTCTCGCCGTGGTCAAGCGATTCCTGGTCATCTTGAACGATTTCTTTTCCTTCAGCCACACGAATCTTTTGAAGCCAATCGGGTTCCTTCTCCTGAATTTCTTCATCTTTCTCATCAAAGGCATCATCTGAGGCTGCTGCATCAGGCTCCTTATTGACAAAGCCGCCGACGGGACCGCGTAATTTTTCAATCCATGACTCAAAATTTTCATGCTGTTCTTCAGGTTTATCACCTTTCAAACTTTCTTTTGCTGCTGAAATCTTTTGGGTGATTTCTCCAAGGGAATCATCTTCTTCGGTAGCACGCTGGCGGATGCGATGCAGCCAATCCGGGATTCCCTCATCCTCCTGGGCTTCTCCTTCATCAAACCCATCCTCTGGCTCATCAATCGGCAGTTGATCTTCCTGAGTCTCGTCCGCCAGGACCGCTTCCTCCTCCGTTTGTTTCAACGCATGGAGTATATCGGTCAGGTCCTCTTCCTTACCATTCAATAAACCGAAATCATCCTGGTCATTCTGCTGCGGATCAATAAATTCTACAGTCGTATCTCCCTTTAGATCCGCATGACAAAAATGACAAAACTCAGCGTCTTCTACGTTTTCAGCACCGCATTCCGGGCAAATTAATTTATCTGTCATCATTCACCATATGGTTTCTCAATGGTCAACAAAACCCGCAAACCCACAATCAAACCGCCTAAACCCATTCCGAGCAAAATACCCCGTACGCCTACCATGGGCAATCGCCTCAAGAAATTCAATATCTCAGCACCTGCACCCTCAGTTCCCAAATAAATCGACCCTGCATCAAGCCCGAGGGTGACAACAGCACTGCATAAAAACGCAATTGACATCGGGGTCCATCCCCGTGTGCTGATCAAACGAAAGCTTGCTGTTAACAAAACCACAGCCAAAACTGCAAGCAAACTGGTTTCAACAGGATACTGTACGTTGATCATTAAATCCGTAAAAATTGGATGATTGAAGGAAAAAATCAAACCAACAATAATTGTGGCAGAAAAAGCCAACAAGAGGACAAAGCTCAAAAAGCTTTGTTTATCTCGCCTTGCTACACGGCTGATGTGGGATTTGATTAAGTAGCCAATACCAATCAAAGCTGCTGTGCCGATAAGCAATATGCCCCAGTCGATGACCAAATTGAGAATTGGACCAAGGGCTTGAGGGAAAAAGTAACCTGCTAAAACTGTCAAACCAATTAATAAAAGGATGCTGACAGTAAGAATCTTTTTCATAAGACACCGACCATTTTTAATACAGCCGCAACAATAATCATTAAGATCAGCAAGAGCCGCAGGATATCTTCTGTCATCCATGCAGCCGTTCTTCCCGGGGAAGGTTTGAGCAAACCAGGCAGCATGAAGCTATCCTCACCGATCATCAAGTCTTCTACCTGGGAAAATAAGGCGGATTGAGAAGCAATGGTACCGGCAGCAGCAAACACATAGCCATTTTTCGCCTGGGCCACTTCACTCAACAAAGAAGCCTCTGGTCCAAAATTTCCGGATAATATCAACCCATGCTGCGGATGTTTATCCAGCTCATAAAGCAGTCCAACCAGGTTTGAATAAGCGGTTGGACCGGGCAGCACAGCTTTGACGCCCTTCTGAGTCAGGTCTTTTGAAAACCCATTCTGGTATGAATTTTCAACAATTTGTCTTGCAAATACCACCATGGAACTTTGAGATGTTGCAATATTAAACTTTCCATCGACCAGGGTTTCCGCATCAAGAAGACCAGTCATAACAGCCAGGCTGTTGAGGCCGAGGCCGGGATAGCTTGATGATGTCAATTTGTGCCCAAGGACAAGCGTCCGATGCAAACCGCCTTCAATCGCCTTAATTCGCGAAATCTTCAAGCCTTCAATTTGTGTATTCTTACGAACCAGGTAGGATCTGCCGTTTTTAAACAAAAAGGTAAAAATGATCAAAAGGATAATTGAAATGCCAATCATCCCCCATCCAAGAATGGACCAGTTCATTGTTGTGCTCCTTGCATGTGCGTGTCCAATTTTGAAAAATATTTTATTATGTCGTGTCTCACCTTAAAGGCATAAAGATGTCTGTTTCGTACATGACAATGATTAAAGTATAGCATAAGCGAGTCAAATTGTCGCAGAAATTTCGCTGTACACAAACAAAGCTGGATGACGAATAAAAATAAAATTTTCCTTTTCAGCTTAAAGTATAATAGGTCTAATGAAACCTAAAATGTCTGTTATGGTTGTCTTCGGCACCCGCCCTGAAGCCGTAAAATTAGCTCCGGTAATAAAAGAACTGCAAAAATACCCGGAGCAGATCAAACTGTGGACCTGCGTAACAGCGCAGCACCGTGAAATGCTTGACCAGGTTTTGGATGCCTTTGAAATCAAACCGGATATTGACCTTGATTTGATGCGGCATGACCAAAACCTTTCCGATCTTACCGCCCGGATTTTCAGTGAGCTTGACCCGGTCATCAAAAAAATCAAGCCCGATTGGCTCTTAATTCAAGGCGATACAACAACCGTCATGACCGCGGCTATTCTGGGTTTTTATAACCAGGTCAAAATTGGGCATGTTGAAGCCGGATTGCGAACCCATGACAAATGGCAGCCCTTCCCTGAAGAAGTGAACCGACGTATTGCCGGTGTGGTCGCAGATTTACATTTTGCACCTACAGAAAATAATCGTGAGAACTTGCGCCGCGAAGGCATCCCGGATGACATTATCAAAGTAACCGGCAACCCGGCAATCGACGCCCTGCGTATCATTTCAAAGCAAACAGCACCGCCTGTGGCTGTCAGCATCCTTGATCGGGCAGGGATCACATCGGGTAAACGCCGATTGGTACTGGTTACAGCGCACCGCCGTGAGAATTTTGGTCAGCCCATCAAAGACATTTGTAAGGCTTTAAAACAACTGGCGGGTGACTTCCAGGATGATATCACCTTGATCTACCCCGTACACCTCAACCCCAATATCCAGAAACCTGTTTATGAAATTCTCTCGGGGATTGACAACATCATCCTCATGGAACCCCTTGATTACCTCCCGCTGGTGCATTTAATGAAAAATGCGGCACTGATACTGACTGATTCCGGCGGTATTCAGGAAGAAGCCCCCTCATTTGGTGTGCCAACCCTTGTATTGAGAGAAAGAACCGAAAGGCAAGAAGGTGTACATGCCGGCACCCTCAAACTGGTCGGGACAAATACTGAGAAAATTTATACAGAAGCAAAACTTCTGCTGGATGATCCTCAAGCCCATGCCAAAATGGCTGGCGCAGTGAACCCTTACGGCGATGGGTATGCCGCACAACGCATTGTTAAGGCACTGCTTGAAGCCCAGGGGGAGAAATAATGAGAACCGAAAAAGATTTCTACACCAACCTGGTGTATGCACGACAATTGCCCATCATTGGCAAATTAATTTATTATCTTTTGAAAATGCTGGGCTCAGAGATTCCTGTTTCTGTGCCCATTGGCCCAGGATTCCTGCTCGAACATGGGGGGCATGGGGTCGTCATCCACAGTAAGGCAAAAATTGGTGCTCGTGTGCATGTCTACCAGGGCGTTACCCTGGGTCGGGCGGACATCTACCTGCCAATCTCCCAATCAAAATTTGAGGGCATTGAAATCGGTGATGATGTGATCCTCTCGCCCGGGTCTAAAATTTTGTGCAAAGAAGGCATTCTGAAAGTTGGCAATGGAACTGTGATAGGTGCAAATGCTGTCCTTTTGCAATCCACAGGTGACTATGAAATCTGGGCAGGATCACCCGCACGTTGTGTCGGGAAACGGCCGCAGGTAGAGGAAAAAGCAGCATGAAACCCCAAATTTGCCTGGTGCCAAAATTGGATGGATTGGGCGGTATGGTATCATTCCAGGCGAAATTCATACAGGGCTTGAAAGAACAGAACATTGCTTATACCTTTGACATCAGCGACACAAACAACACAGCCGTCCTGGTGATTGGCGGCACACGCCATATCTGGCAATTATGGCGGGCAAAAAGCCGCGGTGTGCGCATCGTCCAGAGGTTGAACGGGATGAACTGGCTGCATAAAGTTGAAAAAACGCCGTTTCCTGCAGCCTTCAAAGCAGAGCTCAATAACCAGACCCTGGCTTTTATCAGGCGGTTCCTGGCGACACACATCATTTACCAGAGTGGGTTCAGCCGAGATTGGTGGCATCGCGAATTTAAAGATATTTCCACACCTGCAAAGGTGGTTTACAACGGGGTGGACCTTTCACAATACACGCCGGAAGGTCCAGGGGAACGACCGGACGATCATTTTCGCCTCTTACTTGTGGAAGGTCATCTTCACCCTGGCAACAGCCGAGGGCTTGAAACGGCAGTCAGGCTGGCACAAACCCTAAAGCACAGCCATGGTGTCAATGTGGAAATGGTGGTTGTTGGCGATGTCGAGGATGCCCTCAAAGCACATGTTTACAGCATGGCACCCGATCTCTGGATCACATGGGGTGGGATCGTACCTCGTGATAGAATCCCATCGCTTGATCGAACAGCCCATGTCTTATTCAGCGCAGATCTCAACGCTGCCTGCCCTAACAGTGTGATTGAAGCGATGGCATGCGGACTGCCAATTGTCGCTTATGATACCGGCGCATTAAAAGAATTGGTTCAGGGCGGCGCAGGAGAAGTGGTGCCTTACGGCGCAAACCACTGGCGGCTTGAATTGCCTGATATTGCCCCCCTTGCAAACGCCTGCATCAAAATTATGCAGAACAACGCCCCATATCGACAGGCTGCACGCAAACGAGCAGAAGCTGCTTTTGGATTAGATACAATGGTTAAGTCCTACCTGGAAGTGCTGGTGCCTTAATGAATACATTTCAGGGTAAGGTTGGCTTAATCCAGAGGGTGCTCCCCCATTACCGGAAGCCATTTTTCAATGCGCTTGGAAAAGCCTGCACTGATGGTCTTTGCGTTTTTTCTGGAGAACCCAGGCCTGAAGAGAGCATCAAACCTGTTGTTGAACTTGAACACGCGCTGCTCACCCTTGGAAAAAACCGCCACATTTTTGGCGGTTGTTTCTACATGGTTTTTCAGTTGGGTTTGATCAAGTGGATAAAAACCTGTGACCCTGACGTCCTGATCGTGGAAGCCAATCCCAGGTACCTGAGCACACTCCGAGCAATCCGCTGGATGCGGAATAAAGATCGACCAGTGATCGGTTGGGGGCTGGGTTCACCAGACATCACCGACCTCTTGGCGTCCCTGCGATTGCAAAGGCGGAAGAATTTTATCCAGCATTTTGACACCCTGATCACTTACAGCCAAACGGGAGCCTCACAGTATGCCAAGTTGGGCTTCCCAAAAGAGCGCATCTTTGTTGCCGCAAACGCTGTCGCCCCATCTCCGCCACACCCAATGCCGGATCGGCGAGCTCCGGAAGAAGTACAGCAGGTCCAAATCCTTTTTGTCGGCAGATTACAGGAAAGAAAAAAACTGGATAACCTGATCTATGCTTGTTCACAGCTGCCAAAAGCGCTTCAGCCCGATTTGGTGATCGTTGGTGACGGCCCTGATAGGCTGCGCCTTACAAAAATAGCAGAAAAGGTCTATCCGGGGACCATATTTACCGGTGCTCTCTATGGCGAAAATTTAGCCAAACAATTTCGACAGGCGGACCTTTTCGTGCTGCCTGGCACTGGCGGCCTGGCGATTCAGCAAGCAATGAGCTACGGTTTACCCGTTATTGCTGCCCAGGCTGACGGCACACAGGCAGACCTCATTCGTGAGGGGAACGGCTGGCAGGTACCGGCTGACGACATCACAGCTTTACGAAGCACCCTTGAAAAAGCCCTTTCAGATAAGGCAGCATTACGTGGAATGGGCGCAGAGAGCTACCGGATTGTTTCAGAAGAGATCAATATTGATAAAATGGTCCAGGTTTTTGTTGAGGCATTAAACCGGAGCCTATCATGAAGAAACATATCCTTATCGTGGCTGATGGACGCAGCCCCACAACACAAAGCTGGATTAAAAATATCCTTTCTTCTGGGTACCAGGTCAGTTTGATATCTTCTTTCAATTGTGAAAAGCCTAAAGGACTGGCTCATTTCCATGTCCTGCCAATCGCGTTCAGCCGTTTCAGCACTGGTGCTAAAACAAATGGCAAAAAAATTGGGAACGTTTCTGGGATTAAAAAGCTCGTCAAGCGATTTACACCCCTCCTTCAAAAATTTCGCTACATCCTCGGTCCGCTATCAATACTGAAATACGCCAGAGAATACCAGAAACTGGTCGCAGAAATAACGCCCGACCTGGTCCATTCGCTGCGTATCCCTTATGAGGGGATGCTTGCCAGCTATACGCCAAAAGACATTCCGCTAATTCTTGCAATTTGGGGCAACGACCTGACCCTGCACGCAAAAGGTTCCTTACTCATGCGTTTTTTCACGAAACGCAGCTTAACAAGAGCTGATGGGCTTACCTCTGACACTCGGCGAGACCTGTCCCTGGCTGTTGATTGGGGTTTAAACTCGGCTTCACCCGTTTTATGGGTTCCAGGTTCAGGCGGGTTGGATTTAGACGCTGTAGAAAAAACGCAGGATTTTAACAATTATTTTGATATTCCCAAAGACACCTTATGGGTGGTAAACCCGCGCGGCTTGCGTCCAGGATCTGTCCACCAGGAAGTGTTTTTTGAATCAATACCTGAAGTGCTGAAATCTCGACAAGATATCAGTTTCATTTGTCCCAGCCTTGAAGGGCAACCTCAAGCGCAAGCATGGATCGGGCAATTCGAAATTGAAGAAGGCGTCTTCCTTTTACCAAAACTTCCACAATCCCAATTATGGGCTTTGTTCAAGAAATCCGCCTTGTTTGTTTCACCAAGCAGTCATGACGGCACCCCCAACACATTGCTTGAGGCAATGGCTTGCGGCTGTTTGCCCATTCTTGGTGACATTGAATCCGCACGCGAATGGATTGAACATGGGAGAAATGGTTTGCTGGTTAACCCTCGTGACCCACATGCGCTTGCACAGGCCATCCTCAACGGGCTCGACCAGCCTGAATTACGTCATCATGCTGCGATAATCAACCAGGAGATCATCAAAAAACTGGCTTCCCTGGAAGTAACCCGTCCATTAATTGAAAAGTTTTATTCACAATTCATCGCCTGACTCCCTTCTAATTTTCTCAACATCTCTACCCCCTCTCAATTTTCGCCAATATTAATCACTGATCCATAACGAATTCTTTTATGGTGGATTAGCAGAACCCGTGTATATTTCGTTTATAATTTGAACGGCAAATTTATAAAATACAGGTAAAAAAGGAAGGAAAATGTCACAAATAAACTTTCCGAATGATTTCATTTGGGGTGCTGCAACAGCCTCATACCAGATAGAAGGTGCATGGGACGAAGATGGCAAGGGCGAAAGCATCTGGGATCGTTTCTCCCATCAACCTTATCACATCTTCAACGGCGACACCGGCGATATCGCGTGCGATCATTATCATCAGATGCCGCAGGATGTGGCATTGATGAAAGAGCTTGGGCTTGCCTCCTATCGATTTTCAATCAATTGGCCGCGAATTTTACCGGGGGGGATTGGAAGGGTCGAGCCGCGCGGCCTGGATTTTTATGATCGATTGGTGGACGAGCTTCTTGAAGCGGGCATTAAGCCAATGGCAACCCTGAACCACTGGGACTTTCCCCAGGCGTTAGAAGATAAAGGCGGTTGGACAAACAGGGACAGTGTGGATTGGTTTACGGATTACGCTCGGATATTGTTTGAACGACTGGGTGATCGGGTTCCCTATTGGGCAACCCATAATGAACCCTTTGTGATCGCCATGATGGGATATGCCTTCGGTGTTTTTGCGCCAGGGATCGCCAGCTATCCGCAAGCCTTCCAGGTCACCCACCATTTACACATGGCACACGGAAAAACAGTGCAGCTTTATCGCCAGATGGGTTTAACAGGACAGATTGGTATTGTGCTCAACTTAAGCACCTACCAACCAAAAACAAACCGACCTGAGGATCTGGATGCTGCCAAACGCATGGAAGACATGAATAACAACCTTTACCTTGACCCAATCTTCAAAGGTAAATACCCGGAAGATTTAATAGCGTGGATTGATAAGAGCAGACCTGAAATTCGGGATGGGGATATGACTCTCATCAGCCAGCCTATTGATTTTCTTGGCATAAATTATTACACAGCTCAAATAGTCAGCTTTAGTCCCAATGGTTACATGAAATTTGAGGCGCAAACCAGAGTTGAACCAGGTTGGGGCATAACCTATAAAGGTTGGGGGATTTGCCCTTCCCAGCTCAAGAGCTTATTGCTGCACCTGAAAGAAGATTACGGGAATCCCCCTATGTATATTACCGAAAATGGGACAACGCTTAATGAACCTGTTGATGAAACCGGTTATGTAAACGACCAGGGACGGATCAACTACCTGCGAGCCCACTTCCAGGCAGCGCACCAGGCAATTCAGGAAGGTGCGAACCTTAAGGGCTATTTTATTTGGAGCCTGATGGATAATTTTGAATGGGCAAGTGGTTATGACCAGCGATTTGGATTGCTCAATGTTGATTTTAACGATCCTGCCCGGAAACGGACGCCTAAAGCCAGTTTTTACTGGTATCGAGATGTGATCAAAACCAACGGCTTTACAAACTGATAAAAAAGTTAAAATAAATAGGCTGCCCTTTTTGTAAAGTGCTACAAAAAGGGCAGCCTTATTTTGTGTTTGGATCTTAGGGCTTAGTTACCCCTACCTGCCTGACCAAACCCTTGTGGGATGCCAGTGCCGTCACAGAGGCCGTCGGCTGATAAATTCATCTGCCGCTGTGCGCCGTAGCCTGTACCTTCACTGAGGCGTACTTGCTGTGGGACACAATCGCCAGTGCAGTCGAATTCGCCGGAATTCAACCGTGCTTGCTGCATGACACCGGTATTATTCACACCAAGTTGTTGGCGAATTTGCTGAGGGTCACAATCTGCATCACATTCACCATCCTGCATCTCAAACAATCGAGTGCGGGTTTGGGTCAAGAGTGGGTCAACTTCACCGTTCTGAAGGCCGTTTTGATACTCATATTCCAGTGTTTCAGGCTCAGGAACAGCAGCACCAGCCTGTGGTGCAACTTCATCCTGGGCATAAGTTGTATTTACAACACCAAAGACACCAATAGCTAAAATTAGCGTTATTGTCAATCCTACAAAAATTTTCTTAATCATTGTTACTCCTTTTTCATAACTGAATTTTTCAACATCTAAATTGGATCTTACATTAAGGATTTTAAAGGAGCGGCATATAAAAAGCATGAACAGCCTGTGAAGTTTTTATGAAGGTTAAGAAGTGCGTCAGGAGATTGCTTTATATGTTGAATGCGAAAAAAACACAAAATATCCTTTTAAACCAAACGACGAACAGAATTGGCCGCCGTTTGGTTTGACTATTCAGTTAAGATACAAAAGAAATTTTCCTGCTTTATGAATTCTTTCTAAATTGCAAGAGTTTGAGCTTCTCAAAAAACAATGGCCCCCACCAGGAAACCCACAATCCAATCAAAGTATAGCGGATAAACCTTAAAAAATAGCTGATCAAGTCAGCATTATCAGGGAAGATTTGCCCCAAGCCAAAATA
>LGHA01000175.1 GCA_001508595.1 Anaerolineaceae bacterium 46_22
AGCGATTCAAACTGTGATGTCAAATTCAAACTGAATTACAGAATTGACGGTGGTGCAGAACGCACCCTGGCAACATGGCACGAAGTTCAGGATGATGATTTCAATCGCATCAAAGTGGACCTGGATGATTTAGCCGGTGAAGATGTCCAATTTATCTTGCTGGTTGAAGCAAATGGCAGCCCTGAAAATGACCTGGCAATGTGGTTTGGCCCCCGAATTGAACCATAATTTCACATAAAATTGCAAATTAGTCCTTCTGACCCCGGGAGATTATTCTTCCGGGGTCATTTCATTATTGCTTAATCGATCCCATCAGACGCCTTAAGATTTCCAAAGCAAAGGGATTTACGGAAAAACTCAGTCCCACCAGAACACCCATCCGAAAATATCAAAAAAACAAAATCAATAGAATTCCCATATTTCTGTGAAGCCTTAATTGGAACAAGAATCTTTTTAAATACGTCTATAGTGGGATAGATAAAAAAAATTGATTTAGGCTCGCTTCTGTCTGGCAATCGATTTCCCAGAATATGTGTCCTAAATCAAATCTTTATGAAAGATCACTTGTTGTGATGGAGGTAAGAATGAAAAAGTTGGTTTTGTTTTTTAGTTTAGGAATAGTTGTTAGTATCGCCCTTTCAAGCTGTAATTTGTTCGATAATGAGACGCCCACTTCCCAGGTAGACGATTTAAGTACCATGGTCGTTCAAACCATCAATGCACAGCAAACAAACGTTGCTCAAACACCACAAGCAACAAATCAGGGGGCTCAAGCCACGCTTACGCCCACATCGGAACCAACAGAGGAGCCAGTTGTACCGTCAGCAACGCCTGTACCCACCAACACCCCGATAGTTGAACCCACCCAAACGTCAAACCTTGCGTGTAACCAGGCGATTTTAATCTCAGAAACAATTTCTGACGGTACTGATTTCGGTCCCAATGAAAAATTCACTAAAACCTGGACCCTGAAAAACACTGGCTCTTGTACCTGGGATGCTGATTACGACGTGGTTTTTGTTAAAGGCGATACTTTGAGCGCACCAGCATCAATATCCTTAACCAAAGGTACCGTCAAACCAGGCGAGACGATCAAAATCGCCCTGGAGCTGACATCCCCAATCACTCCCGGAAGGCATAGAGGTGATTTCAAGCTTCGAGATCAAAATGGCAATCTATTTGGAATCGGCGAAGGTAATGCTAATTTCTGGGTTGAGATTGATGTTAAAAGCACGGTATATGATTTCACAGAGAATTATTGCAGCTCTGGCGTCGTTTGGAGGAATGCTTCGGGCACCCTGCCTTGCCCTGGTAAATCCGGAGACAGTGATGGCTGGGTGAAGAAAATCAATAATCCCATCCTTGAAAATGGATCTGTGGACGACGAGCCTGGCCTTCAGGTACATCCACAAATGGTTGAAAAGGGTTGGATCAGGGGCACTTTCCCTGAAATGACTATTTCAAAAGGTGTAAATTTTTACGCCATCATTGGATGCTACGATGATTCAAAATGTGATGTCAGATTCCGATTGAACTATAAAATTGATGGTGGTAAGGAACAGACATTAGCGAAATGGTATGAAGTCCAGGATGGAAAGTTTACTCGAGTAAAGATCAACCTTGATGAACTTGCCGGGAAAAATGTTAGCTTTATTTTAGTTACAAATGCTAACGGCAGCCCTGCGAATGACCTGGCGATGTGGTTTGGTCCCCGAATTGAACCATGAGCTTAAAATAGAAGTATTTTTTCAAACCCCGGGCTTTAATCCCGGGGGTTTTTTTATTAAATTCGGCTTCTTTGACTAATTTCGAATAAATTATCCAAAAGGTGTAATGAATTCATCTTGCAATGTGGATTTTCATTATCATAATGATCCTCTGGATTCGTAATTCTCTCTGCCTACTGGTTGCCTAATTATTTAAATAATTCTCGTGTTCTCAATCCCCTCGCTTATTGGATATTCATTGGATTAATAAATCGCCGAGTTCTTAATTCATCCCGCCTATTGGATGTCCATTGGGGTAATAATAATTCGAGTCCTAAATTCCCCCCGCCTGCGGGGGGTTAGGGGGGTCAAATATGGAATACAAAGCAATCAGAAATAAAATTGTCACCTCCATCCAATTCTAAGATTGTCACATCACAATCCATCTCAACCTCTTGAACAGCAATTACCTTGCATAAATTTAAATTCTTCTCAATAAAAATCTTATCACCCGCCTGGATGTTTTTGGCATATCGCCATTGACCACTCGTAAAATTATCAAGAACTGCTTCTTGCGTGTGATATTCAATTTCAGAAATCACGCCTTCAATATTAGACATTACATCCGAAGCAGAAAACCGCAATACTTTGAGCCCAAGCCCTTCCATGAACTTATCTCTTTCCCGATCATGTTTGACTTGACCCGGATAGGTATGTGCCATTTTACCATCAACCTCAACAACCAAGCCTGCCTTACGTGCATAAAAATCAACAATATATCGATTAATGGGATGTTGACTTCGAAATTTTATGCCTAATTGCTTGCTTCTCAGATATTGCCACAATCTTTTCTCCGGCGGTGTGGTTTGCTGCCTCAATTGTCTTGCCTTTTGAAAATGATGCGCGGGGATGTCATCCCAATGGCCTGTTGGGCTTAATTTAGTCGTCTTCCGCTGGCATAACACCAGGTTCTCAGGGAGTAAATAATGGATTTGATTGGATTTGTCCAATGTAATTTCCATCACTATCCCATTGTAATGTTCTGATTTCGATTGTTTTATCGGTAAAGCATTATTGTCTAAATCAAAAATTTGAATCCCCGGCTGAAGTTCGTTGACCGTTTTTGATTGGAGAACTTTCCCCCCTAACCCCCCGCAGGCGGGGGGAATTTTACTCTCATGAATATTAGAATTATTAATAACGATACAGGGAACTACAATCTCACTAATAATAGTGTCATGACGAGAGTTAATCATTGAATAAAATTTTTTTGATCATGTCGTTGATGCTTCTGTGTACGAAAATATTATAAGACAAATTTCCGGTTAATATTATCATTCATCAAATTCA
>LGHA01000176.1 GCA_001508595.1 Anaerolineaceae bacterium 46_22
TGATTACCCGCGTTTGTTAAGGGAAATTGACCAATCTCCACCAGTAATTTACGTCAAAGGCACGCTGACCCCAGCAGATGAATTTGCGATTGCAATTGTGGGAACAAGGCGAGTCAGTGAGTACGGACAGCAAATTACACGGGATATCAGTATCTTCCTGGCGGGTCATGGATTGACCATCGTGAGCGGATTGGCGAGGGGTGTGGATGGCATTGCCCATCGACATGCCCTGGAAGCGGGCGGCAGAACAATTGCCGTGTTAGGGAGCGGCGTAGATGTTATTTACCCGCCTGAACACCGCAAATTAGCAGAAGCAATCAGTGAGAATGGTGCAGTTATCAGTGATTATCCTTTGGGGACCCAACCAGAAGGCATCAATTTCCCACCACGAAACCGGATTATCTCAGGTTTGTCGCTGGGCACGATTGTTGTAGAAGCGGGTGATCGAAGCGGCGCTCTAATTACTGCTGACTTTGCCCTTGAACAGGGTCGGGATGTATTCGCCGTTCCGGGCAATGTGTTATCTCCTGCCAGTCGTGGTACCAATCGATTAATTCAAAATGGGGCTTATGCAATGGTTTCGCCCCAGGATGTTTTGGATGTATTGAATCTATCGGAGCTTGAATCCATAAAAACAGCCCGCCAAGTTTTACCTGCCGATAAAACCGAAGCCAGGATTTTACAGGTGATGAATTTTGAGCCCCTGCATATCGATGAAATTTGCAATGAAGTCGGCCTGCCTGTTGATAAGGTATCTGCAGCGCTGACCATGATGGAATTGAAGGGTTTGGTCCAGCACGTGGGGACGATGCGGTATGCTGTGGTTCGAGAGTTTTCATAAAAATAAGGAGGTTGACGATGTTTGAGCATTATTATGCAGTCATCATGGCTGGCGGCAGCGGCACACGACTTTGGCCGCTTTCACGCAGAAATCGATCGAAGCAATCCCTTTCTTTTGTTGGGGATCGCACGATGTTCCAGCATGCTGTCGATCGGTTACAGGGGCTTTTCCCCTATGAACGCATATTGGTCGTGACTGTGGCAGAACAGGTGGCGCTGCTAAAGGAAGAATGCCCGGAGATTCCCAATGAAAATTATATAATTGAACCTCTGCCGAGAGGGACGGCTTCTGTTGTCGGTTTGGCTGTCATAGCGATCAAGCATCGTGACCCTCAAGGCGCAATGGCGATCCTGACAGCGGATCACCTGATTAAAAATGAAGCGCATTTTCGGCAGTTGTTATCAGCTGCCTATCAACTCAGTAAAGAGTCATACCTGGTGACATTAGGGATTACGCCAACTTACGCATCAACTGGCTATGGTTACATCCAAAAAGGTGAACCTTTGGGAACTTATGGGGATTTGCAAGCGTTTCAGGTGAGAAGATTCAAAGAGAAGCCTGACAAACCAACGGCACAACAGCTGGTTTCGGACGGTCAGCATGTTTGGAATTCTGGTATGTTCATCTGGGAAGTCGATACTGTGTTGGCGGAATTTGAACGTCAAATGCCTGATTTATATCAAAAACTTGAAAAAATTAACGAAAGCTGGTCAACTCAGGGAGGTGCAGATGTGTTAGCTGGAGTCTGGCCAACTATCCGTAAAGAAACAATTGATTACGGCATCATGGAAGGTGCAGGAAAAGTTGCTTTGATACCATCCGTTGATCTTGGATGGCATGATGTGGGGAGCTGGGAATCATTGTTTGAAGCTCTGGAATGTGATGACTCAGGAAATATTCACCTGTCCGGGGATGTTGTCACACTTGACACACACGGTACACTTATTTGCGAAGATTCAGCAGATCGTTTGATTGTGACGATTGGCGTTGAAGATTTAATTATTGTTGATTCTGGCAATGCGCTGCTCGTTTGCGACCGAAAGCAAACTCAACGAGTGCGTGAAGCCGTACGGAAATTAGAAGATGACGGTCGCGACGATTATTTGTAGGAGTAAATAAAATTGGAAGCTTATTGTGTAAAATGTCGAGAAAAAAGAGAAATAAAAGAACCCGTGGCAGCCTATAACGCTGCCGGTGCCCCTGTTACAAAGGGCACATGCGAGGTTTGTGGGACAAAGGTATATCGCATGGGGCGAACAGAAGCCCATGAAGGACTCACGAAACCTGAAATTTCACGAAAAAAAGAAATTAAGCGCAAAGGGAAATTGGTGATCGTTGAATCGCCGGCAAAAGCAAAAACTGTCGGACGGTTTTTAGGTAAAGGTTATACCGTGCGGGCATCTGTGGGTCATGTGCGTGATCTATTGCGATCAAAACTCTCGGTTGATGTGGAGAATGATTTTGAGCCCCGCTATCGTGTGCCAAATGAAAAGCGTGATGTGGTAAAAGAGTTGAAAAAGCTTTCCGAGAAGGCAGAAGCTGTTTATTTGGCAACAGACCCGGACCGTGAAGGTGAAGCGATAGCCTGGCACCTGATGGAAGCGGCTGAAATTGAAGAAGATCGCACCCATCGCGTGGTTTTTCATGAGATTACAGAAGATGCTGTTGCCCATGCCTTTGCACATCCCCGCACCATTGATATGGACTTGGTGGACGCGCAGCAAGCGCGCCGAATCCTTGACCGTTTGGTGGGATATGGCATCAGTCCGATTCTCTGGAAAAAGGTTCGAAGCCGTCTTTCAGCGGGGCGGGTGCAATCCGTTGCGCTGAGATTGGTTGTTGAGCGAGAACGCGAAATTGATGCTTTCATTCCCGATGAATACTGGTCAATCGATGCTGATTTTCTACCAGAAGGCGGAAAAACAACTTATCGGGCAAAATTAGCAAAGATTAACGGTAATGACCCTGAGCTGGGGAGTGAAGACGCAGTCAACAAGATCCTTGATGACATGCGTGAATCAGTCTACACTGTGGACTCGATTAAACACGGTAAACGCCGGCGAAATTCATCCGCACCATTTATTACCAGTACTTTGCAGCAGGATGCCTCACGAAAATTGGGATTCACAGCGAAGAAGACCATGTCTGTTGCCCAACAATTATATGAAGGTATTGAGCTGGATGGTCAGGGTACCAC
>LGHA01000020.1 GCA_001508595.1 Anaerolineaceae bacterium 46_22
CCGAATGATCGTGCTCGGCGAGCATCAGCGGGATAATCGGCATTCGCCCAAACCTCTAATCGAGCAATATCATCTGACCAGCTCAGCAGGGTCATCAATTCTTCCTGCTCTTCAAGATCAGGTGTTACTAAATCAAGTTTACCGATATAGGCTTCTCCAGTGCCGCCATCCAGTGAAATCCAATCACCTTCATTGACGGTTTTGCCGTCGGATTTCATCACGCGTTGGTTCATATCAATTACCATCATGGATGCACCCACAATACATGGGACGCCAAATTGTCGGGCAACCACTGCCGCATGGGAGGTGGCGCCGCCTTCACTGGTCAGAATACCCTTGGCTGCCAGCATACCATGAACGTCATCAGGCTTGGTGAAAGGCCGCACCATGATCACATCCTGGCCTTTTTCCTCTGCCATTTTTTCGGCGGTGTCAGCATCAAAATAAACCTGACCTACCGCAGCACCAGGTGAAGCATTCACACCGGTTGCAAATAATTTATTTTCTTGACGGGCGTCCTCAACACCTTCATTATCAAATTGAGGATGTAACATCTGGTTGACCTGATCAGGTTCCACGCGCATCACAGCTGTTTCTCGGTCAATAAGTTCCTCATTCGCCATATCTACAGCAATTTTGATCGCCGCTTTGGCGGTGCGCTTCCCTGTACGGGTTTGGAGCATCCATAATTTACCATTTTCAATGGTAAATTCGACATCTTGCATATCTTTGTAATGCTTTTCAAGTTTCTGGGTGATGTCCTGGAATTGGCTATAAACCTCAGGAAGCTCATCCTTCATTTCCCGGATCGGTTTTGTGTTGCGTATGCCCGCAACCACATCCTCGCCCTGGGCGTTCATCAAGTAATCCCCATACAATTTCTTATCACCGGTGCCCGGATCTCGTGTGAAGGCAACACCGGTGCCGGAGTCCCAACCCATGTTCCCGAAGACCATTGTAACAATATTCACTGCGGTACCGAGATCGTCAGGAATATTTGCTCGGCGTCGATAGTCAATCGCGCGTTTAGCATTCCATGAATTGAAGACAGCCTTGGTCGCTAACTCAAGCTGTTTAACAGGATCCTCCGGAAAATCAAAGCCCATTGCCTGTTTGACAACAGCTTTAAATTTACCGGTCAATTCCTTCAAATCTTCTGCATCCAGATCTGTATCAGCTTCAGCACCTTTTTCTGTTTTGAATTCGTCAAGCACTTCTTCAAATGCTTCATCGGCGATACCCAGAACAACGGAGCCAAACATCTGGATCAAGCGTCGATATGAGTCATAAACAAAACGTTCATTTTCGGTCAACTCGACCATACCTTCCGCGGTCTCATCGTTTAATCCGAGGTTGAGCACGGTATCCATCATGCCAGGCATGGACATCTTCGCACCGGAGCGGCAGGAAACCAGCAGCGGATTTGAGGGATCACCGAATTTCTTACCGGTTTGCTTTTCAACAGCTTTCAATGCTGCTAAAGCCTGGTCCCACATACCTTCAGGAAATGTCTGATCGTCCTGGTAGGCGATGCATGCTTCTGTTGTGATGGTGAAACCGGGGGGAACAGGTACATCGATACGCGTCATCTCAGCAAGGTTGGCACCTTTACCGCCAAGAAGCGTGCGAACGCCATCCCAACTGCCGGCATATTTCTCTGCCTGTTCAACTTCGTTGAACAAATAAACCCATTTCTTTTCTGTCATACGTCCTCCTAAATTAAAGTATTTAATTAGCTATCTTGATACGAAACCTGATCATTCAAACAAATAATTCTACCATACAGGATTAAGATACCCAAAAAGATTCGGGGAAAATAAGCAGATTTTCACCTGCGAATCCTGATGAAATTTTTAACATTAGCTTGCTCACAATACCCGATTTGATTCTGCTTCTCAAAAGAAAGAAAATAAACACATCAATCCACTTTTTGTGTATCTGATTGGCTTATCGATATAATAAACAAAAGGAAGAAATATGGTTCACATTGAGAAGATAAGTAAAATAGATAAAAAAGAAGTTCTTGCCATCCTGCAATCATTCTGGGGGGATAGCAAGATTGTCATTCACAATGAAATATTTGATGTAATGAGCCTGGATGGAATAAAGGCTGTCGACAACAACCAACTATCTGGCATCTGTCATTATCGAATCTCTGATAAAGAATGTGAAATTCTCACCCTGGCAAGCCTTAACCCGGGACAGGGAATTGGCAGCGCCTTACTTAAGGAAGTTGAATGGTTCGCATTAAACGCCGGATGTCATCTTATTTGCCTGACCACAACCAATGATAATCTAAATGCCCTGGGTTTTTACCAAAAACATGGTTATCAATTAACAGCGCTTTACCCGAAACAGGTTTACATCTCCAGGCAATTAAAACCAGAAATCCCTGAAATTGGGTATCATGGCATACCAATTCGGGATGAACTGCGCCTGGAAAAGAAGCTGAAATGATGTCTATGATTTTTGTAATTTTTGGAATGATCTGGAGATGGTTGATTAAGTCGTTTATAAATTTGACCTTGCTCATTTCTCTCTGGATGATTTTACCTGGATGTCTATCCTCGCCCGCCAACCCAGGCACTGGAGAATTACAAGCTTCCCCAACAGATTCCATAGAAGTTCTGCCCACAACGGTACCCAATCAAACCCACGCACCCCTGCCTCAACAGGGCGGACCATTCTTATTGATCCAGACCAATTTGGAAGAATATAAAATTTTCAACTTTTCAACGATAGAGTCTGTTTCATTTAATCCACCCATGCCGTACAGGGGATTCAATTTGAATGACAGGCTTTCTCCCACCGGCCAAAAAATGTTTTTTCCCGATGGTCAGGGCAATATCATCGTGACGGATTTAATTACCGGACAAATTCTTGAAACCCATTCCCCATCAAACAATGCTCCCATTTTCGATCTGAATTTAGCCGTGGAAGCCGCGCGATCCAGCTTGACAGAAATAGACTATCCCGATGCCAATTTAATGACCTCCATTGAAACCGCATATCATGAATCCATCGCGAATATCCGCTGGTATCAAAACGATCAATACTTGCTCACAGTCCACTCATCAACACCCACAAGTACCAATTTGTCCTTGTATGACCTCGCATCAAAAACCCGGATTGAACTCGAAAAGCTGCCAGGCCTTGTTCTGGACTATCAGGTTTCTCCTGGCGGAAAGCACATTTTGGTGAAAAAAGCATACTTTGATGAACCACAAACATGGATGCACGATCTTTATTACCTAATTAATATTGACACGAAAGAAGTCCAGCCCATCCCAATGCCATCCCTGGTTGACAACCCGAGCCTCTCCTGGCTCAATAATGAGCTGATTGGTATAAACCATCAAATGCAGCCCATAGGCGGTGTGGATTATTCCATTTTCAATTTGAATAACCAGGCATTAAGGCATATGGTCAAAGGCTCCTTCACACACATTAACCAGTATAAAGACAAATTATTTATCCTCAAACAAAATAATGCTCCTGACATCACAACAATCTCACTCATCTCCTATGAGGGAGAAACTCTGAAGCTGCAAGAGATCAACAACCGATGCGTTTACAAAGGGAGAATGGGTGATTTCATCCTTATAAATTGTGAAACGGAAAGCCTGCTGCTGGATGAAAATTTAGACATAACGCCCCTGGGGAATCGGGTTTCCTTGCTTTCTTCAGCACCTGGGGGTGACAATGTCATTTTTGTAAATCAGGACGGTGGAACTTTTCTACTCAATCAAATCAGCCTGGAACGTCAGCCCATCCTCATGGAAGGCACACCCCTCGAAATCCGCTGGCTTCCTGATGGGTCGGGTTTCCTATATCGTCTGAGCGGCGAACTACATCTTTATGATATTAATCTCAAGCAGAGCACTTTGATACTGACCTCAGCCCACCTCAGCGATTACACCAACATCAACGCGATTTGGATTGACATGAATTAGCGTCATTACCCCAACCGATTGGCGTCTCCATTTGTCTTCGGCAGGAGGTTGATAAACAAGAGCCCAAGGGGCAGCACAGCCGCACTGATCAGGAAGGTAAAGCGTAAATCAACCAGATCAGACAAATAACCAACCAGGAGGATTGCTATTGAGTGCAAGATGAAACTTATCGCCATATAAACCCCATTGGCAAACGAGCGGTTGTCTGAAAAATTCTCAATAACCACTGCCATTAAAACCGGCACAATCGCAATGGCAAAGAATCCAAGCAGTACCAACAAAAGGATTTTAAGGATCCCATCTGCCTGGATAAAGAAAAACATCAGAATTGGGGTAACAAGATACGAGCTGAAGAGCAATTTCCTGCGTCCGAAGCGATCGCTGAGTGGGCCGGCAATTAAAGCCCCAAGCATTCCCGCTACTTGAAGAATAGTTAACGAGGCACCTGCAACCCACAATGTCGACCCCTGGGACTTCAAGTAAGTAGGGAGGAAGGTTGTTAAGGTTGCAGACACCATCGACCGTGTGAGGAGCAAAACAGCAACCGGGACCATAATATGCTTCATCTTTTTTATCGCTTGCCACCAATGAGAAGAAACCGGATTCTTTTTTGGCCTGGTTGTAATGCCATCCAATTTTCCAAACAGAAACACGGACATCAATATGCCGCCAATCATGAGCCAGGGTAAACCACCAGGTTCAAGGTAAGCGATGGCTGTCACGATGATCAAGGGCCCCAAAGCACGCCCAAGCTCTCCACCGACCATCCAAAAACTCATCCCTTTCCCCAATTTTCTGCCAGAAAAAGTGCTTCCCAATACGGGTGCAACCGCATGAAGCGATGCAGAACTGATCCCCGCAGAAAGCAGCAGCAATGTTAAAATCCCATAGGATGGTGCAATACCCAGTAAACTCATGGCAACACCGGTAATTGCCGGACTGAGAACGATCAGCAGTTTTAAATTCCTTCGATCAGCCAGGCGCCCAATAAGCGGCTGGGTTAAAGATGGGATTTGGAGAAATACCGATAATAATCCCGCAGCAGTATTGGTCATCGAAAATTTCTCAATTAATACAGGTAATAAAGCCGGCAGAAAGGCGGTATAGGTATCGTGCATTGCGTGCGCAGACGCCAGAATAGAAACTTTTTTTGTTTGGAAGTCTTGCTCTTCTTTGTTTAATTCAATGCTCAAGATGTTCTCCTGCCAGTCAAATATTATTCGATCAATTCATTTGTTTGCTTATAATAATTACACCCAAACAGGTAGGGACTTTTGTAAGTTTATCAGATTAATTGGATAATCTTAAATTTGACTTGCTGAATATTGTATAATTAAGTGGCTATTTCTTATATCGTAATAAAATTTTCGATCTTTTACTTGAAAGCAGCAGCACGATTTGAAAGGTGATTATGAAAATAGAATTCCCCGAAGGCTCAACAGGGGTTCATCCACCAACAGCCGCAATTGCAAGAATTCTGCAATTGAATGGGGTAAAAAATCCAATTTCTGATCAGCCGTATTCAGAGGCACTTCTGCTGGGTATTGGCGGTGGGATTGACATGGGCTACGTCCTTTATCAATTTCATCACTTGCCGCATCCCTTACTGGTTCTAGGCTTTCGCAACCAGTGGAACTATACACAGGCATTTCTACACGATCTATCTAAGCGCTTATTTTTATCTATGACATTCTTTGAATATTCAGATGAAACTAAAGCACAGGACGGACTTCAAAAAGCATTACAAGATGGTAAGCCTGCTATTGTATGGGTCGATAAGGCGCATCTCCCCTACCACCGCTTACCCGAAACTTTCAAAGGTTTGATCAATTATCAGGTGACAGTCTACGAACGTGATAGTCGCTTATGGCGTTTGTTCCTTGACGATTTATCAAAGCACCCAATTGAAATCAGAGAAAAAACTTTCACATCAGCCAGGGCAAACCTCAGCGAGAATAATTTCTTAATGATGGTTTTCCAAAAAGCAGGAAGCATTAGCGATAATGACTTACGTGAAGGTATTCTTGATGGAATCAGAACCTGTGCCACCCGGCTGACACGCCCACTGAAAACCATTGGCATCAGTAATCTGGAGAATTGGGCTGAAAAGCTAATCGATCGTCATGACCGCCAGGCATGGCCAGTTGCTTTTAAAAACCAAACTGGTTTGTATCAAGCCCTCCGCACGATTTATGAATCGATTAAACTTAACGGGACAGAAGGTTTTGCATTAAGAAAACTATATGCTGACTTTTTGCATGAGGCTGCAGACATTCTCAGCAATCCAGCATTAAACGCCATAACCGGTCAATATCTGCAGCTTTCTAATCACTGGTCAAATCTTGCTGAAAACGCCCTTCCGTCAAAAATTGCTGATTTTGACCGGGTCAAGAAATTGCTGAACAAGAAATATGAATCTTATCGAAAAGGTGATTGGGAAACTGTTGAAAACACAGTCAAAAAACTTGAGGCATTGGAGGAGAGGATCATCAATAATTTTCCGCTCGACAATTATGAGACTGGTAAACTTTTCGAACGTTTATCAAACCAAATTCAACTGATCGCTGAACTTGAAACCAATGCCGCGCAGCGTCTTCGTGACGTTACACGGCGATGAAAAATTGCAGACAGAAGAGGTTCCTATGAATATTTTGATTTTAGGCGGCAAACGATTTTTAGGCATTGCACTGGTAGAAGCTGCGCTGAAGGCAGGTCATACGCCCTCACTTTTTAACCGTGGTTTGACCAACCCCGAAATGTTTCCCCTGGTTGAAAACCTGATTGGTGACCGTGACGGCGATCTCAAAGCGTTAAAGGGTAAAAATTGGGATGCTGTTGTTGATACAAGCGGCTTTATTCCCAGAATTGTCAATCAATCTGCCTCCTTTTTGTCAGACAAATGTGATTTGTATGTATTCATTTCATCCCTGTCGGTCTATCAGGATTTTAAGACGCCCGATATCACTGAAGACTACCCGTTGGCACAATTAGAAGATCCGTCGGATGAGGATTACACCGGTGATTCTTATGGCCCGCTTAAAGCGCTCTGTGAATATGAAATTCAACAAAACTTTGATGGCAAAGTCCTTGTACTTCGCCCGGGTCTTATCGTCGGGCCGAATGATCCAACCGATCGATTCACCTATTGGCCCTGGCGTGTCTCTCTGGGCGGAAAGGTTTTAGCCCCTGCACCACCCAGTTCAAATTTGCAATTCATTGATGTTCGCGATCTTGCAGAATTCATTGTTCGAATGGTGGAAAAACAAAGCGAAGGGGTGTATAACGTCACCGGACCTAAAAAACCAGTCACTATGGGTTCTTTGTTAGTGTCAAGCCGAGAAGCATCGCTATCCGATGCCAGCTTCGTATGGGCAGATGAAACTTTTTTGCTTAGAGAAGGCGTCACCCCCTGGGTGGATTTGCCCTTGTGGATCCCTTCATCTGACGCGAATTTTACTGGTTTTTATAATATCAACAATAATAAAGCGGTAAAAGCGGGATTAAGCTTTCGACCTTTATCACAAACAGTGTCCGATACCCTCACCTGGCTAAAAACCCGTCCTGAGACAAAGAAATTAAAGGCAGGTATGGATATCGCCCGGGAAACCGAATTGCTGTTAAAGTACACCCCGGAACACGATATCGAATATTGAAGTTAAGGATTAAGACGAATACTTTTCCCAATGCACCCGATCGGGATTGTACTGTGTGCGCGGTTTTTTCTCTTCTGCGGGATAACCCACATAAATCACATTTAAAGGTTCTACATTCTTTGGAAGTTCAAGAATTTCTGAGATTCGTTTTATAAAATTATGAATTGGGTGTACGCCCAGCCAAACCGTCCCTAAACCTAATGCTACCGCTGCTAAAAGAATATTTTCTGTTGCAGCGCTGCAATCCTGCACCCAAAAATCAGCAGCCTTTGGATGTTTAAAAAATGAGGTATTGCCGCAAACGACAATCGCAGCAGGGGCATTGTGTTTCCCGAACATTAATGATGAACGGATTGAATCAATCGTTTTCGGATCGGTGACGACAATAAATTCCCAGGGTTTGATGTTCATCGCCGAAGGCGCCGCCATTGCTGCTTTCAGCAAGGTTTCCAACTTTTCTTTTTCAACTGGTTTTTCTTGATAATATCGAATGCTCCTTCGAGCATAAATGGTGTCAATGATGGACATTTTGTTATTTCTACCTTGTTTCTGTCTATTCTGGAATTAAAAAATGCGAAAATTATTAGGCCTTTATATTCAGACCTTATCAGCCTTCACTTTTGATAAAAGCCATGATAAACCCTCTCCTAATGCTTTTGGTGCTTCAATCATCGGCATATGACCGGAATCCTCAATCAACAAGAATCTTCCTTGCGGAAGGGAATCTGCCATTTGTCGAGCTATCTCAACTTCAATGATCTGGTCCTCATTTCCTGCAACAACAAGTGTCGGAACCTCAATTTCAGGCAGCAAATCCATTCTTGCTGGTCTTTCTGCCATTCCCATTATTGCACCAATGATCCCAGCCGGGTCTGTTCCAGCTAATATCTGATGGCTTTGACGCCTGATACTATCATCCTTTGTCAATTTGGGTGCCAAACTTTCAGCCAGCACAACAGCCCCGTTTTCCCTGACAGCCTCAACCATCTGGTATCGATCTTTTTGTTTTGCCTCTGAATCAGCTGCCGCATGGGTCGTGATCAATCCCAAGCCTGAAAGGCGTTTTGGGAATTTTTCAGCAAATGCCAGGGTGACGTAGCCACCCATGGAATGACCGCAAATGACTGCTTTCTCGTAATTCAGAAAATCGAGTAATGCCGACAGGTCGTCTGCCAGGACATCCATCGAATACGCCCCTGTTGGTGCCTGGCTCTCGCCATGACCGCGCAGGTCTGGAAGAATAACCGTATGCTCGCTCAAATAATTTTCAGCCATTGCTTTCCAAATGCTGCGGTTCAATCCAAACCCATGGATCAAAACGATGGGAAGACCCATCCCACCAATGATCTCAAATCCCATTTGAATGCCATTAATTTCTGCTTTCATACATTTTTCCTCTTACTCAATGCCTTTAATTTGAGTTTGGATAAAGGCTGCAGCCAGTTCGCGTGTCGTCACCTCGCCAGCAGCCTGGGCTTCTCTCAGTTTTTCTAAAATTTCTCCAATTTCCTTCCCGGGTGCCATACCAAATTCATCCTGCAGGTCATTCCCATCCAACAGCAAGGTTGGGCTGACCACGGTTTGATGCGCTTCCCACCAAGCGGCCAACATCACCTCTGAGACCATCAGGGCATTCTGCCACTTATCAAGCGTGAGGCTCTGATGATACGTTGCCAGGGTGTCTGCAAGGGACAACAAAGCAACAGCCGCACCCGCTTCGCCTGTTTCTTGATAAAAGCGGTAAACATCAACTCGTGAAGGCTCCTTCGCCCGGTTAGCAAACGGCAGAAGATGCATGTGGTTTTGGACAACCGTCCGAATCCATTCGGATTCCGCATTGCTCAATTGCAGAGCCTTCGCAGCATTCCAGGCTAAATCCGCACCAATTTGGGCATGGTTATAAAAATGAAGATAACCATCCTCACCCACTGTAAATGTTTCGGGTTTGCCAATGTCATGCAGCAATGCTGCAAACATCAATAAACCTTTTTTAGACCTTCCGGGGGTAATTTCTTCTTCCAGGTAATCTGAAATATGTTCTGAAAATCGCCCGAATAGAGATCGAAAATCCAAAAGCCACCACGTAGATAAATCTTTCGGTGTCTCTATTAATTGTTTCAAGTATTCAAGGACTTTCAGGCTGTGATCGATCAATCTCAGCGTATGTGGTGGTGATGCAGGGATATCTTCCTGTTCCATAAGTGGTGGGATCAAGCTCTTAATGACACCAAATTGACGGCAGTGTGCCATACCTTCAGCAGGGTCAGAACCTTCCAGTATTTTAAACAGCTCATCCCGCTGACGTTCAGGGGATGTGTGAGGCAAATATTGGCTCGCTTCAGTCATTAACGCATCTAAACCCGGGGCGTAAGAAAAGTCAAATTGCATTGCCAGACGAATACCGCGCAAAACACGCACAGGATCATCCGTAAGCGAATGGTCACTGCAGGTGCGAAGTAAGCCAGCCGCCAGGTCTTTGATGCCGCCCAGGGGATCAATCAGTTTTCCTGTCTCACGAACCGAAACCGAAATGGCATTGATCGTAAAATCACGATGCATTAGATCAGAATGCAGGTCCTCACCTGTGAATTGAACAAAATCCAACGGAAAAATCTGATTTCCCCGCTGGCGAAAAAGCACCCTTGCGGTGTGGCGCTCATCGTCCAGGACGAAAAAACCAACCTGCCGCTTGTGAGCGATTTTTTTTGCCAGATTTGTAGGATCATCCGGCATGACAAAATCCAGGTCATGTAAGGGGCGTCCGAGCAAAATATCCCTAATTGCACCGCCCACAATATAAAGCGCCTGATCATCTGGGAGTTCCGCCAGGATCAGGTCTAATAATTGTTCCAACGCCGGACTAAACTTGAGCCTCATATTTATCCAGGTCAACCACACCAATGAAGGGCAGGTTGCGATAGTATTCGTCCATGTCCAGGCCGTATCCAAACACATATTTGTCAGGGATATCAAACCCGCAGTATTTTATTGGCACATCCACTTCACGCCGAGAAAACTTATTGAGCAGTGTGCACACTTCCAGGCTGGCAGGGTTTCGGGTGCGGAGCATTTCGATCACAGAAGAAAGCGTATTACCGCTGTCAATGATGTCTTCAACGATTAAAACGTGTTTGCCGCCAATACTGGTGGTCAGGTCCAGTGTGATGCGTACCTGACCGTCGGAGCTTCGTGAACCAACACCATAGGATGAAACGCCCATAAAATCAATGGCAACCGGCGGCTTAATATGTCGGATCAAATCCGTCAGAAACATGACGCCGCCGCGGAGGATGCAGATCGCCATAATTTCCTTATCTTCATAATCCCTGCTGATCTCCTCACCCAATTCTTTAACGCGTGCTTTTAGTTGATCTTCTGGAATTAATATCTCAGCCAAAAAAGAATGATAATCTTGCATAGTTCTCCAACCACCTAATCTCGCGGGACTTGATGATGCAAGCGGCATCGTGCTTCGTACATTTCTTGTGCGCCAACCACAACAATGGGTTCTTCATAATGCGCTGGCTCACCGTTTACCAAACGCTGGGTTCGGCTGGCAGATTCACCGCAAACCATGCAGATCGCCTGCAATTTTTCAACCTTTTCAGCCCTTGCCATCAAATCAGGCATACAGCCAAAGGGCTCTCCTCTAAAATCCATGTCTAATCCGGTAACGATCACACGTATCCCCTGTTCAGCCAGGGTTTCAACCACATCTATAATACCATCATCAAAAAATTGAACTTCATCCACGCCAACGACTGTCGTTGATGAATCCAGCTGTGCAAGAATATCCTCCGAACTTTCCACGGGTTGGGCATCAACATCCAAACCTGAGTGTGAGGTCACCTTTTTATGATCATAGCGATTATCAATGGCGGGTTTAAAAACCTGGACGTTTTTTTTCGCAATCCTAGCCCGCCGCAAGCGTCTGATCAATTCTTCCGTCTTGCCGCAAAACATGGAACCACAAATAACTTCTACCGAACCTACATCATGTTTCATAAATCGCTCCTGAGATAATAATATAAAAAAGGACAGGCAGATGAGCGCTCATCTGCCTGTTAAGTTTACCGGATTTTTTAAAGCTGAAATGCTTTTATACGGTGATTTCTTCAGCTGCTTCAGGAATTTTGTATCCCTGCTGACGTAAAGCTTTCTTTAAGTCAATTAGAGATTTTCGTCCAAAACCGCTAACCTCTAGCAGGGCTTGCTCGCCGCCTTCAAGGCGTTCAAGGACATCTGCGATAGTCTTAATGCCGGCTTCTTCAAGGACGTTATCCACACGGGTGCCCAATCCAAGTTCTGAAATGGCGCGGTCCGGGGAAACTTTCTCTTCCTCTTTAGCTTTTTGATCTTCAAGATATTCCTGGCGAGCCTGTAATCGTTTGTAGAATCGATCAACCTGGCCTTCACGATCAAGAATTCGCTGCTGTTGACCGGTATAGAAGGGATGACAATTGGAACAAACTTCAGTGCGGATCTCTTTTTGTGTCGATCCTGTCTTCCAGGTTGAACCACAAGAGCCGCAAATGACTGTCGCCTCTGGATAATATTCGGGATGAATGTCTTTTTTCATAATATTGTTACAATCCTTTCAAAAGTGAATTAGCGTTATTCTTCATCAGGGATGGTAACAACATGCACCTTTTTTCGCCCACCGGGCATCGTTTCAAAATGAACGAGACCTTCAGTTGTTGCGAAAAGGGTGTGGTCCTTACCCATACCGACGTTCCAACCTGGGTGGATCTTGGTGCCACGCTGGCGAACCAGGATATTACCGCTAATAACGAATTCACCACCAAATTTATTAATACCAAGTCGTTTCGATTTACTGTCACGACCGTTACGAGATGCGCCGCCGCCTTTTTTATGTGCCATAATATTTACTCCAATTCAATCGATTCGATCAGCAAACGAGTATATTGCTGCCGATGACCGTTTTTTACACGATATCGTTGCTTCGGCCTGTATTTGAAGACCAGGATCTTGCGACCTTTGAAGTGATCAAGCACTTTTGCCTGAACCTTTGCGCCTTCAATAACCGGTGTACCAATGACTACATTATCGCCATCAACGGATAAAAGGACATCTTCAAGGGTTAACGCTTCACCCACCTCATTTGGCAAACGATCAACTTCAATCGTATTACCTTCGGCAGCTCGATATTGTTTGCCGCCTTGTTCGACAATTACAAATTTCATTTCATTACTCCAATCTTCACTTAACCAACCTCGCTCGCGTGTCACCGCCAGGGATCGGGAAAGTTGGGGTTACAATATTATATACCCCAGCAAAAAATCCTGCCGGGGCAAGGTCACATTATTATAATGGCATCAATCGCGAAAGTCAACAGAACACAGGGATTGATTCCACCCTCTTATATAATAATTAACAGGGCTTATTTTACCCATTGATTCAAAATATTCCAACACAGTTTGATTTTGATTTTTTCCAAGGAAAATTACGATCAAGTTGGACTTAATTTGTGATAACGATCTCTCTGGTGTCCCTTATGACGATCTCTCTGGTGTCCTCACCAGCTAGAAATCTTACATAAACAATCTATTCTATATGATCTCTCTGGTGTCCTCACCAGAGAGCAAACCCACATAAAC
>LGHA01000021.1 GCA_001508595.1 Anaerolineaceae bacterium 46_22
GTCTCTTGCTTCTTGTATGGATCGTAAATCTTTGTCGAATTCAGGCATCCTTTTTAACCTTTCTGAAAGGTCACTTTTCCATCAACTTCCAATGTATCTATCATAGCCATAATGACTGCATCAACGGGGCGGTTGTCGGTGATGTTTGTTTGCCTTGCACTTGAACCGTGTGCTGTCAGCACCAAATCGCCGATACCCGCGTCGACGGTGTCCACCGCAACGTAAGGTTTACCAATGAATTCACCTTTTTCATCCGTCTGACGGCAGATAAGCAGTTTCCTGCCATGAATTTTCTCATCTTTGATTGTAGATACAGTTGTTCCGATTACTTTGGCAATCAACATGTTTTATTTCTCCGATCAATAAGATCCAGTTGACTTTGTCGTTTCACCCTGGATGATCTTCACACCAGCGCTGGCACCCAGGCGGGTTGCACCAGCTGCAATCATTTGCTGGGCATCTTCCTGTGAGTGGATGCCGCCTGCTGCCTTCACACCCAAACTTGGACCTACCGTGCGCCGCATGAGGGCAACATCATGAACGGTTGCGCCGCCGCTTGAAAAGCCAGTCGATGTTTTTACGAAATCTGCACCTGCTTCTTTTGCGAGCAAACAGGCAATGACTTTCTCTTCATCTGTTAACAAAGCTGTTTCGATGATCACTTTGACAATTGCACCAGATTTGTGTGCAGTTTTGACCACTGCACGAATATCGCTCGCGACCAGGTCATTGTCCCCTGCTTTGAGGGCGCCGATGTTGATGACCATATCAATTTCAGTTGCACCATGATCGATTGCGTTCTGGGTTTCAAAAGCTTTAACTTCGGTTGAGGTCGCTCCCAGGGGGAAGCCAATAACTGTACAGACTTTGACATCAGAACCGCTCAACAGATCAGTGCACAATTTCACGTTGGTTGGGTTGACACACACCGATGCAAAGTGATATTTCCGGGCTTCAAAGCATAATTGGGCAATCTGGTCGGCGGTCGCATCTGGTTTTAGAAGGGTGTGATCAATCATGCGCGCCAGAGATTTATCTTCCGGAATGATTCCAAGTGTTGATGTGAGGCGTTCTGCACCAGCACTGACGACATGGCCAGCATTATCAAAGCAAGTTTTTACTTTGATGCCGTCTGCAATTTCAACCACACAGCTCGCACCGGCAGGATAATCCGTTGATTCTTCCTTTTCAATCATAGCAAGCAAGACTTCACGGGTGATAATTTCAACTAATGTTTCAACAGTTTTCTTATCCGGTGTCATGATTTCTTCCCGTCTTTTATAAATTGGTCCATAATCGCAGTGATTTTGTCGACCCGCCGGGCGTGCCGACCGCCACCAAATTCTGTCTCAAGCCAGGTATTTAATATTTGTTTAGCAAGGTTGATGCCAATCAAACCGGCACCCAGGGTAAGGACATTGGCATTGTTGTGTTCACGGCTGTTCACAGCGGTGGCATAATCATAACACATCGCAGCTCTAATGCCGGGGACTTTATTAGCTGCCATGCATGATCCAATCCCTGCACCGTCTATGATCACCCCCCGCCAGGCTTTACCTTCTGCAACGAGTTGGGCAACGGAAAAGGCAATATCGGGGTAATCCACCGAATCTTTCGTGTGAGTGCCGATGTCTATAACTTCGTATCCATGTTCAATTAAATCCTTTTTGAGGATTTCCTTCAAGTCCACCCCGCCATGATCCGTTCCAATGGCAACCACACGAGGTTTCGTTTCCTCAGCAAGTGTTTCGGGTTTTTCACCAATTGTTTCTTTGTTTTCCGCAGCAGCTTGATTATCC
The DNA here is from genome assembly GCA_001508595.1 of Anaerolineaceae bacterium 46_22. Lineage (GTDB taxonomy): Bacteria > Chloroflexota > Anaerolineae > Anaerolineales > Anaerolineaceae > Brevifilum. The sequence continues at coordinate 1,800 of LGHA01000021.1, forward strand.
ATCGTCTTTCCTACAATTCGTTGGACGATTTCGTGGATGTCTTCATTTGAAATGGGGGTGGTCATTCAAAAAGCTCCAATCATATCTTCACTGTAAAGCTGATTTTCCAATAAGATGAATTGGTAATAATTACTTGCGCACGGAAAAAGATTATAACACACAAAATTCTTTCAAAAATGCTTATCCATGCTAAATAATTATTATTATCCTTATTAAACCATGAAAATTATAAAAATCCAAATATTTCAGACGTTCAATGCAGATAATTTGAAAAATTTGTTGTTCAACTAAGTTGACGAGCCTTAAGATTTTGACAAAGATCCCTGGGAAAGGTAGAATTTTTACTTGATGACAACGCGCCCGACCGGGCGTTTTTTCACGAGATGGGACGTGTCAAAATGAGAACAATAAGCTGGAATGACGATACGCAAAAGGTCGAGATGATCGATCAACGTTTGCTGCCCCAAGATTTCAAGATTAATTCTTATAACCGCTACCAGGATGTTGCAGAAGCAATCCAGACTATGGTCATTCGGGGTGCACCAGCCATTGGCGCTGCGGCAGCATTTGGGTTGGCTCTGGCTGGATTTCAATCGCAGGCAAGCACAAAGGAAGCTCTGCTTCAGGATTTGAGGGAGGCTGGTGAGCACCTCAAGAAAGCCAGACCAACTGCGGTCAATCTTGCCTGGGCTGTCAAGCGTATGTTACGGGCTGCAGATGGATTTGAAGGACCTGCTGATAAATTGCGTGAGCATCTTCAAAATTTGGCAAAAGAAATTGCTGATGAAGATGTCGAAATCAACAAACGATTGTCGGAATTTGGTGCAGCATTAATCGAAGACGGTGATCATATCGTTCACCACTGCAACACTGGTGCGCTGGCAACGGTCGATTGGGGGACAGCGTTGGGCGTGATTCGCATGGCGCATGAACAGGGCAAGAAGATTCATGTCTTTGTGGATGAAACCCGCCCGCGCTTACAGGGTGCTCGATTGACAGCCTGGGAGCTGGAACAATATGGTATTCCCTATGACATTATCACCGATGGCTCTTCAGGATACCTGATGCGAAAAGGACTGGTTCAAAAGGTGATATTTGGTGCCGACAGAGTCGCAGCCAATGGCGATGTCGCTAACAAAATTGGAAGTTATATGCTCGCTCTGGCAGCCTATGACAACGGCATCCCGGCGTATTCAGCTTTCCCAATTTCAACCGTTGATTTCGAGCTTGAGCGTGGTGATCTGATCCCAATTGAAGAACGCGAAGCAGCTGAAGTGCTGCAGCTCCAGTTACTGGGTAAGCGGGTTACGCCAGAAAGTGCCTCGGCACGCAATTTTGCCTTCGATGTCACGCCTGCTCGCTTGATTTCTGCCTGGATTACAGAAAAGGGTGTGATTTACCCACCGTTTAAAGTAAATTTAAAAGCCGCAATGGTGAATTAAGGAACGAATATGAGTATTATTTTAACGGGCTCAATCGCTTTTGATTATTTGATGTCTTTCCCCGGATATTTTAAAGATCACATCCTTCCGGAACATTTAGAATCGATCAGTTTGTCCTTTTTGGTGGATGAAATGGTCCGCCGTCCCGGCGGCGTTGCCGCCAATATTGCCTACAACCTGGGATTATTGTGTGAGAAACCCCGTTTGGTGGCAACAGCCGGGGTTGATTTTTCTGAGTATCGACAAATTTTAGAAGATGCGGGTGTGGACACCTCAGGTGTAAAAATAATTGAAAACAAATTCACAGCCTCATTCTTTGCAAATACGGATCTCTCGAACGCTCAAATTGCCAGTTTTTATGCGGGTGCGATGGCAGATGCATCTCAGATCTCAATGAAGGAATTAGGATTGACGGATGAGGATCTTGTCGTGATTTCACCCAATGCACCGGATGCGATGATCAAGTATGCTTTAGAATGCCAGGAGTTGGGTGTTCCTTATATTTTTGACCCCAGCCAACAAATCATCCGTCTTCAACAGGAAGATATTCAAAAGGGTGTAAAAGGTGCACACGCATTATTTTCAAATGAATATGAGTTTGAATTGATCCAAAAACACGGCAAGATGAGCGCGGGAGAGATTTTGGAATCCCTTGCATTTGCTGTTGTTACACTGGGTAAAGAAGGCGCACGTGTTTATAAAAACGGTGCAGTTTTGGGTGAGGTACCCGCCTTCCCTCCGAAACACATCGCAGATCCAACGGGTGTTGGTGATGCCTTCAGGGCAGGTTTTTTGAAGGCTTATGTGAATGGCTTTGACCTCTTACTATGTGCTAAAATGGGCAGCCTGGCAGCGACCTACTGCCTGGAAGAAACAGGCACCCAGACGCAGTGTTACAGGATGAAAGACTTCGTCACCCGATTTCGAACCTTTTATGATGACGAAGGCGCATTGGATAAATTTATTGAGGAATAATATTTCAAGAATTGCGCAGAATACTTGCGCATTTACAAACTATTGGAGGTATTGATGGATAAATATGATATCAAGAATATAGATTTGGCAGAAGGTGGACGCCGCCGCATTGAATGGGCAGAGCGAGAGATGCCCGTACTTCGTTCAATTCGAGAACGCTTTGAACGCGAAAGACCTTTTGAAGGCATTCGTATGTCGGCATGTTTGCATGTGACCACCGAAACGGCAAATCTTATGCGCACGCTTCAAGCCGGTGGTGCTGATGTGGTATTGACCGCATCCAATCCCCTATCGACGCAGGATGATGTGGCAGCGTGCCTGGTTTCTCAGTATGAGATCCCAGTATTTGCAATCAAAGGTGAGGACAATGTCACATATTACAAGCATATTGCTGCTGCTCTGGATCACAAACCACATTTGACGATGGATGACGGTGCGGACCTGGTAAGCACCCTGCACAAAGAACGCCAGGATCAATTAGCTGATGTGATCGGCGGTACAGAAGAAACGACCACGGGTGTGATCCGATTGCGAGCAATGGCAGCGGATGGTGCTTTGAAGTTCCCTGTTGTGGCTGTCAATGACGCCATGACCAAACACTTCTTTGATAACCGTTACGGCACGGGGCAATCGACGATTGACGGCATTATTCGTGCAACCAATATCTTGCTGGCAGGCAAAAACTTTGTGGTAGGCGGTTATGGTTGGTGCGCACGAGGTCTTGCAATGCGTGCACGCGGCATGGGTGCCAATGTGATCGTGACTGAAGTTGACCCAATGAAGGCTTTGGAAGCGGTTATGGATGGTTTCCGTGTGATGCCAATGGTGGAAGCGGCACCCATCGGTGATATTTTCGTGACACTGACAGGTGATATTAATGTCCTTGACAAGCACCACTTTGAAGCCATGAAGGACGGTGCGATTGTTGCCAATTCCGGTCACTTCAATGTTGAGATCAATATTCCTGCGCTGGAAGAAATGGCAATTGAAAAACGCCTGGTACGACCTTTTGTTGAGGCTTATGAGCTTCCCGACGGCCGAATCATCCACATTTTAGGTGAGGGTCGATTGATCAACCTGGCTGCTGCAGAAGGGCATCCCGCAAGCGTGATGGACATGTCCTTTGCTAACCAGGCATTAAGCGCCGAATACATGGTCAAAAATGCCAAAGCGCTGGAGAAGAAAGTTTACGGTGTTCCTGAGGATATTGACCGTGAGATCGCCCGGCTCAAGCTGGAGGCGATGAATGTCAGCATTGATACCCTGACGGAAGAACAGGTCAAGTATTTGAATTCCTGGCAGGAAGGAACGTAAATAAAGCATTATTATTCAAGGATAATTCAAACCCTACTCTATAACTGGAGAAATTATCATAAATAAAAAAGTGGCTGTCCCAAAGGTATGGGGCTGCCACTTTTCTTATAATTTTCACTGATCCTTATGTAATTTTATTCTTCTGCTTCGTCCTCATCATAATCTTCATCAAAATCATCATCCTTTTCGGACCAGGGTGATTTAGGTCCTGCAACCATTGCTTGTTCCCTGACAGCTTTCTCGATTTCTTCAAGAAGTTCTTCATTTTCACGTAAGTACTCTTTGGCATTTTCTCGACCCTGTCCGAGGCGGATATCGCCATAGGAATACCAGGAACCGTGCTTGTCGATGATATCCATCTCTGTGCCCAGGTCTACCAGGTCACCAACCTTGGAGATGCCTTCGTTGTACATGATATCAAATTCAGCAGTTCGGAAGGGGGCAGCAACCTTATTTTTTACCACGCGAACCCGGACACGGTTGCCGATGATCTCTGAGCCTACTTTAATGGATTGGATTCGACGTACATCCAGTCGAACAGAGGCATAAAATTTAAGGGCGTTGCCGCCGGAGGTCGTTTCAGGGTTGCCAAACATCACACCAATCTTGTGGCGCAGCTGGTTGGTGAAAACAACAGCAGTCCGGGTCTGGTTGATAGCACCTGAGAGCTTACGCATAGCCTGGGACATCAGGCGTGCCTGGGTGCCCATGGTGGGGTCGCCCATATCCCCTTCAATTTCGGATCGCGGCACCAGGGCTGCGACGGAGTCGATCACCACAATGTCAACAGCCCCAGAGCGAACCAGTGTTTCAGTGATCTCGAGGGCTTGTTCGCCCATATCCGGTTGGGATATCAGCAGGTCATCCACATTGACGCCGCATTTTGCAGCATAAACCGGGTCAAGGGCATGCTCCATATCGATGAAAGCGGCTGTACCGCCTTTTTTCTGACATTCTGCAACAATGTGCTGACAAATGGTGGTTTTTCCAGAGGCTTCAGGGCCATAGATCTCAGAGATCCTCGCTTTGGGGATACCGCCTACGCCCAGGGCAATATCGAGTGACAGGGAGCCAGTTGAGATAACATCAACAGCAAGATGTTTTGCCTGACCCAACCTCATTATTGCGCCTTCGCCATAACGTTTGGTGATATCTTTCAAAGCTTTTTCCAGTACAGTCTTTTTTGCGTCATCCATGTCATCATCCTTTTTGTGACCTCTAATGAGGTGCGAATAATCTGATCTCGTGTAATTATAAACGAATAATTTTCTATTTCATGCCCTTATTTTAGCACAAATGTTCAGTGTGTCAAGTCCGCAAGCCAGGCGTTAAATATGAGATAAGGGTCAAAGAGCTGAAAGTACCCGCTCATTCGCCATAGGCAGTAATTCGCCCGCTGGGCTTCGGTATATTTTGTTTCGTAAAATGCCATATCACCGAGATCAGCACCAGAAGGGCCGAGCCGTGTTTCCAGGTGCAGGTGGTGGTTGCTGGAGCGGCCTGAATTGCCTACGGTACCGAGTTGGACACCGCAGTTAATAAGGTCACCCTTCTGAAAGGATGGTGAGTTTTCAAGGTGAGCATATAAGTGATAGACCGACAGGTTTTCAGTTAAGGTCGGCGGTGAAATTTCAGGGCATTCTCCCTGGTATTGAACATTCTCAGGGATGGGTTGATAAAGGCTTTTGAGCTTATCCTGCAAAGGTCCAGGCAGCTCTGATAATGGTGTTTCAATGATGATTGTGTTGCCGTAAGGAATTTCATCCGGCAAGGTCAGGGATATTGTTCCGGATAGGATTGCATAAACTTCAATGCCCTGTATCGATTCTCGCGTACCACGCCGATAATATGAAAAATCGAGGCCGTGATGTCCATCGTCACGTCCAAAGGCTGGGATAACAAGGGGGTTGACCAGGATTGAAGGCAGGGTTTCAAGCGTTTCCTCTTCTAATGGGCAGCATACCCGGAAAGCATGCGTCGTACTTGTGGGCATTTCCATAGTTTGTGTGGGCTGTTGTGATGTCCTGGACATAGTCTGTGTTGGTAATGGGGCTGCCGTTGGCTCCACCGTGTTTGCAGGGGGCAAAGCAGTGCTTGTCACCACTTGAGGTTGACAAGCACTTAGAAAAATGGTCATGATCAACAGGCAGCGCCACTTCATCAAGCTTGTATCCGACGGCATTCCATATAGAAACGCTTTTCTTTGGCTTCTCCCATGGAGAAAGTCTTTCGAGGTAGGGCGCCATCAAGGATGACCGTCTTGAACAACTCGGATTTATCCATACCAGGGACATAGAAACCCGCATTGCCAGTTTGTATTCCCTTTTCAAAGAGGACTTTTGTACCGTGGACATAATCGATGTCCCTTGCCCCGTTGTCCTCGAGGAAGGAATCCAGGAATTTCTGCAAAGTGCCGACGGGAAGATTGTCTTCAGGATGATGAACCTCAATGAGTTTCAATCCGTCCGGGGTGATCATCCCGATTTGATGCCATGGTTCCGCTGCATCATCGACGATTTGGATCAAGGTTTCCTGGGAAGATAGATCTTTGATTTTTAATTTTTCACCCCAGTAATCTTGCATCGCTTCGATGATGTCTGTGTGGATGTCGAAGATCAGCCGGTGAATGGGCTCGAAGTCCAATGCCGGGTCATGTACATTCTCAATTTCTACGAGTGCATAACGTGCAGGATGATCCATACCGACGGTGGGCTTGATCTTTTCCCAAATAGCTTTGGCTGTCGCCAATGAATGATTGCCGTCACCCATAGCAAACAAAAGGGGTTGGTGCTCCCCGAGTTTCAGGTTATATTTATCCGCAAATTTTTCCGGGCTAATTAATGTTTGCAGGGTTTGTAAAACCTGTTTACGCACCTGGTCATCCCCCAAAGCATAACCGGAAAGATGACCGCTGCCCAACATGAGGTCAAAATCATAAACTATTTTAAAGTTTTCTATTTGCTCATCCAGGAGTCCAAACACTTTATCAGCCGGGTCATCAAAAAGAACCAGAATGTGAGGACATTCCAATGGTGCTTTTTCACGGATGCGGATGCGCGGCGGTAAGCGATCCAAAATGGTGCCTTCTGTCGCTCGTATAAGGGTTTGTGCGCCCTTATTGAAATCGTAATGTTCCAGATCAAGGCAGACCATCAAACCGCGGCGTGTTCGATTGCCAATTCTTCGGCGTACATAAATAAAATCATTGACTCTGCGAAAAATGTCTGATTCAAGATACTGCCCCATGACCTTGTGCGTGGTCTCGATTCGGTTTTTCTCCTCTGGCGTGCCCAGATAAACTTCCGGCAAAATGATGTGGTAGGTTGATGGTGAGTCGCCAACAATTTCTTTGACTTGTTCCCAATACTCAGGTTCAGACGTAAATTGATCGCAGGCAATCACAGCCCATTTTTTATAATCAATGGATGTCTTGGGGAGAAGCATATCAGGTACTTTCATGCCGATCTCAGGGGTCATATTATCCTTCCTTATAATTTGGTGAGGTTACCAGGACTATATTTTAACTGAAAATTTTCTCCTCGGGTGAGAAACTTCACTTAAAGAAAAAAAGCTGCTGGAAGCAGCAGCCTTTTACTGATTGGGGACATTATTTCACTCATTTAAAAGGTCAAGGTTAACACCAGCAACATATGCAACGCCAACGGTGCCGGGGCCTGTATGGGTGCCAATCACTGGGCTGATGTTCGCCAGCAAGACTTCTTGTGGATCAAAGTCCCTTTCAATTTGCATGAGAAGTTTGGAAGCCGCTTCCTCTGCTGCAGCAGAAGCAATGCCTATCATATTGATTGGTGACCGACCGCTGACACTTGTTTCAAGCAATTCGATTAATCGCTGATGTGCGCGCTTTGACGTTCGGACGCGTTCCAAGGCTTCAATCTTGCCCCCCTGAAGGTAAAGAATTGGCTTAAGATCAAGTGCGGTACCCAGGAACCGTGATGCGCCGCCTATCCTCCCACCGCGATGGAGGAACTCAAGTGTGTCCACAGCAAAGAAAAGCTGGGTGTTTTCACGAATGGATTCGGCGATTTCTTTGCATTTCTCCAAAGTTGCCCCACGTTTTGCCGCCCTGGCAGCTGAAAGCACCATGTAGGCTAGAGGGATCGAAGTAAACCTGGAATCCACCAGTTCAATCCTTGCTTCAGGAACCAATTTTTTTGCCTGAATTGCAGAATCCAGGGTGCCCGACAGCGCAGCGGACATCACAATGGTTAAAATTTCGTAACCTTCGTTGTGTAATTTTTTAAAGACCTCAGCAAAATCTGTGATTGCGGCTTGCGAGGTCGAGGGCATGTTCTTGGCGTCTGCCAGGCGCTCGTAAAATTGATTGGGGCTGATATCAATGTTGTCTCGGAGAATCTCATCACCCCAAATAACCAAAAGCGGAACGACAGTGATATTGTGGGATGAGACCAGGTCTTCAGGTAGATAAGCTGTTGAATCTGTAACAATTGCTACTTTAGGCATAATGATAACCTTTCAATCTAATGACTTAATAATTATGTAAACCTCTTACTTGTTTAACCCACAGAGCTGCAAAGCGTTGCGATTTTGTGGATTATCTGTCATAATAAAAATTCAACTTTGATCCAATATAATGTAGGAAATCATCACTTCCCCTTGACCGTTAGCCTGAGAAGCGCTAAAATCACACCTTGATAGTTTTACAAGAAGAAAGCAATTAATTTTATTGTGTTTGAAAATCTGACCGAACAACTGACAACGATATTTGATGATCTCCGCAGGCACGGCCGGCTCTCAGAGTCGGATGTGGATCAGGCAATGCGAGAAGTTCGCCTGGCGCTGTTTGAGGCAGATGTTCATTACGGGGTTGTTAAGCGTTTCACAAATCGTGTCAAGGAACGTGCTGTTGGTGAAAAAATATCAAAAGCGCTGAATCCAGCACAGCAAGTCATTAAAATTGTCAATGAGGAATTGATTTCAACCCTTGGCGAACCAAGCAGCTTAAATCTAAAAGGGGAGCGTCCCTTTGTGATCATGCTTGTTGGACTGCAGGGTTCAGGTAAAACCACGGCAGCTGCCAAATTAGCTAAAAAACTACGCGGTCAGGGTGAACGGGTGATGCTTGTTGCTGCGGACCCCTATCGACCGGCTGCTGTGAAACAATTGCAAACTTTGGGTGAACGCATCGATGTGCCCGTATTTTATCAAGAGAACACCCCACCACCTAAACTTGCCCAGGAGGCTTTTCAGGCTGCTCGTAAGGGCGGCGTCAGTGTGGTGATCCTGGATACTGCGGGTCGTTCTCAAATGGATGAGGCCTTGATGGACGAGCTTTCCGCGATTAAAGACAAGGTTGATATCACGGAGATTTTACTGGTTGTTGATGCGATGATCGGTCAGGAAGCATTGAATGTTGCCCAGGGCTTTCGTGAGAATTTGCCTATTTCTGGCTTGTTTATGACCAAAATTGATGGCGACGCTCGCGGCGGTGCAGCAATCTCAATTCGTGAGGTAACCGGTGTACCGATAAAATTCTTGGGTGTTGGTGAGTCCGTTGATGCAATTGAGGAGTATAATCCAGGCAGGTTAGCTTCTCGCATCCTTGGGATGGGCGATGTATTAGGCCTAATTGAAAAGGCAGAACAAGCGTTTAACCAGGAGGAAGCTGAACAGCAAGCCGAAAAACTCATGCGCGGCGAATTTACGCTTGAGGATTTTGCCAAGCAATTGAAGCAAATGCGTAAGATGGGGTCGATGGGAAAGATCATGGAAATGCTCCCAGGGCAGATGGGTCAGGTTGCCCGTCAGGTTGATCCCAGAGACGCTGAAGATCAATTGAAACAGATTGAAGCGGTGATCAACTCGATGACCATCGAGGAACGCCGAAATCCAAAATTATTGAATGCCAGCCGAAGGCGCAGAATTGCGCGCGGGTCTGGACTGGAAGTGCAGGTTGTTAACCAGGTTATGAAGCGCTTCCGTGAGACCCAACGGCTGATTAAAACATTTCAGAAATCAGGCGGCAAAGGTTTAGGCCGCATGATGGGCTAACTGGAGGATAAGAAAGGTCAGCGTTCCCTTCAACGCTCTCTCAAACCTTTTGAAGACTCCATGTTAAATTAAAAATTAATAAAATTGATATTAAGAGGAGCAAAATTTCGATGGTACGTATTCGATTACGCCGGGTAGGATCCCGAAATCAGGCAAGTTATCGTGTTGTGGTCGCTGATAAAGAAAGCCCACGCGATGGACGTTTTATTGAAGTTGTGGGTCATTACAATCCACGAACAGAACCTTCCACAATTGTCTTAAAGGACGACCGTGTCTTTTATTGGCTGAGCGTTGGCGCTCAACCATCCGAAGCCGTTGATGGTCTTTTTAAACAAACAAAATTATGGGATCGTTACGAACGATTCAAAAATGGTGAGGATGTGGAAACCCTGGTTGAAGAAGCCGATGAGGTTTATAAAACACGGGTGACGGATCCACGAACAAATCCACAACAATCAATAGATTAAGGGAAGTGTGAGGCAAGCATGAAAGGCGAAAACCTGCAAGAATTGGTTGAATTTATTGCTCAGTCACTGGTTGACCAACCGGCCAAGGTAAATGTTGAAAAACAACAACGCGGCAATACGGTTCAACTGGAGCTGCATGTTGCAAAAGAAGATATGGGTCGCGTGATTGGTAAGGGGGGACGTGTTGCGAATTCTATTCGAACTTTACTCAATGTTGCAGCTGCAAGAGAGGGCAGCCGGGCTAATTTGGACATTGTTGAGCCTTCTTAGCCTTCTTATTCCTCGATATGCCTCATAAAAACAAACATGGTGCAGGCTCGCAGTTGGTCAGCGAGCCTGCCTTTCTTCTCCTCGGTAAATTAAGACGCGCGCATGGTGTAGCGGGTGAAATTCCTTTAGAAATCTATACACACATGCTGGAATTATTGGTTCCTGAGAGCGTCGTCTATATTGGGGAAGAGCATCAACCGTATACCATTGAAGAGACACGTTATAAAAACGAGCTTTTATTATTGAAGTTTTACAACGTAAATGATCGCACCCTTGTTTCAGCCCTGACAAATCAATTGGTTTATGTGAAAACGGAGCAACTCCCACCGCTTACTGAAGATGAGTTTTATCTTCACGAATTAATTGGTTTGGGCGTGTATGAAGAAGATGGCACTTATTTAGGGGTTCTGCTTGAGATATTGGAAACAGGCGCTAACGACGTTTACCTGATTGAAGATGAGTCCGGTGTTGAAACTTTGATCCCGGCGACAGAAGAGATGATTTTAGATATTGATTTGTCTGAAGGAAAGATGATCGTTGGTAAAATGGACTGGTACGGTGAGGGGGATTGATGTCCGATGAGAAAAAATACTGGATCGGCTTTAACCTTGTTAGAGGGATAGGATCGGTTCGATTTCAACAAATAAAAAATTATTTTGGCGATTTGTCTGTCGCCTGGAATGCACCAGGAGAATCCTTCAAGCAAGCAGGATTACCCGGTCGCGCAGTTACAAATTTTCTAAGATTGCGAAAGCAAATTGACCTCGACCAGGTATATGAGTCGATCCTTGAAAAGGACATCAAGGTTCTGACTTTATTGGATGATGATTACCCGCGTTTGTTAAGGGAAATTGACCAATCTCCACCAGTAATTTACGTCAAAGGCACGCTGACCCCAGCAGATGAATTTGCGATTGCAATTGT